>JAEEYS010000006.1 GCA_016288255.1 Bacillota bacterium | reverse complement strand
TGATTTCGATATTTTTTACTGTAAGACCGCATTTTTCTTTTAAAGAATAACTTACTCTGTCAATGATATTTTGTGCCACTACAGAAATTTTCGTGCCATAACTTACAATGACATAAAGTTTTATATTCGCTCCGTCTTCATCTACTTGCACTTCTACGCCTTTTCCTACGTTTTCCCATTTTAATATCTGTGCGATACCGTCGATCAAACTTTGGGATGCCATACCTACCAAGCCGTAGGTACCCATGGAAGCCATGCCTGCAATAAAGGAAATTACATTATCGGAAATCACAATGCTGCCATTTTTCGTTTCCACTTCTTTACTCATTTCTGACCCTCCTAATCAATTATTTCTTTCATCTGCTTTTGCCGCAGTCTATTTTCATTCATTTTTTCCAAACATCATTTTGAATATACGATTATCGAAATTATTATACCACAGGAAATCTTGAAATCCTACTTATTTTCCCCTCTCTTATGATACAAAAAGAAACGAGGCAAATTTGTCGAAGGATAGGAACCTTTTCAAAATTTTCTTTTTTCTTCTTTGTTCAAACTATATTCTATCACAAGAAAGTTCTTTTCGCATTATTTTTAAAATTTCTTTTTGAAATCCCGATTCTAAAAAAACTTGTCAAGCATAAAAGATTGTGATAAAATTATAATGTTTTATGGCAAGAATTCAATTTTTCCTGATGGAAGAAGATTGGGAGGTGTAAATAAATGGCAAACAAATGTGCAATTTGCGGCAAATCTACGGTTACAGGGAACGCAGTCAGCCACTCACACATCAGAAACAGAAGAACTTGGAAACCAAATTTACGGAGCGTTAAGATCATAGTAGACGGAACGCCGAGAAGAACAAAGGTTTGTACAAGATGCCTTCGTTCCGGTAAAGTAACAAGAGCATAATCGATACGGTAAATATATTTTTCAAAAAACATGCTCTGCATGTTTTTTTGTTGTGTTTATTTTGAGTTGTATAAAATAAACAATTTCTCCAAAACAGAAATAAACCCGCAGGAACCATGGCTTCTGCGGGTTTATTGTTTTTTTATTAAAATTCTACGGTTCTCGGCGCTGCCGTAAAGGAAGAAAACGTTGCGACCGCGTTTTTCAAATACAGCACTTCCGTATTGTCGTCTGTGGCGGAATACATTTGTTTTAGATCCGGATAATTGTCTAGCATATGTTCTTTTGCTTTTACATTTTCATCTCTCACCAATTCGCAGGCAATACGTAGCCATTCACCGCCCGAAAAAGCACAAAGCTCTGCTCTCGGATTTGTTTGTATCTGTTTGGAGACCTCTTTGACTTTTCCGGTTTGGATATATAATTTTCCTTCATAAAGATCAATGGTGCCAAAAGGACGCACTCTCGGCTGATCCCCTTCTACTGTTGCCAAATAATAAACACCGCATTTCTTTAAAAATTCATATACTTCCTGCATGTTTTGTCCTCCTGTTTTTCTTTGTCTAAACATCGAATATTGCCGTAAATTCTTTACAATACCTCTCCTATTTGGCTCTCATTATAGCAAATCATGCTTTTGAAAACAATACGCATCGTCATACTTTTTCTTTTGGAAAGTATCGTTTTTTCTATTACAGACCAAAGGCGGACAAGCATTTTCTTGTCCGCCCTATTTTTAAACAATAGCCTTCGTGTTCCGACGCATATCCATCTTGTTTACTCATTTAAAACGTATTTAGAACATCTCCATAGGCAAAGTCATAACAAAGGATCGATGCAGCCGTTTCCAGAGCCGGATCCGTCCGGATGGTCGGTCTTTGCACAAAAAGAAAAATATATTTTCAAATCCAAGTTTAATCTCAGAAAAGACTATTTTGCGTCCTCTTTACGGCGAAGCGAATAAACCGAGTCTTCTTCCTCGTCGATTTCCGTGCTGCAATGAAAATAATGATACTCCGTTCTTCCGATCTTTCTTCCATCGGTCAGCAGTATACCGAATTCATTGTCCTGATGAGCTGACATCCCAAAACTGGAGGTGTTTTCGATCTTCAGAATCACACCGGCAAAACTTCCTTTTTCCAGCAGATACCCGCCCCGAAGCTGACTCGAGAGGTAGCTTCCGCTGAGAAAGCTCACGATATCGGCGTCAGGGATCACTCTTTCACCCGAATAGGTTTTTCTATCTTCATACACCAAATTTTCGTATACTTGTTTATAAGTATCCACAACTTCCCATTTTTCGATTTCCTCCATGAGCAGCTCTAATGCCGTTTCTGACACTTCAACAGGACGAAACCAGATCACCTCAGGCTGATATTTTACCTCTGTATGATAAACACCGTCTGTTTCTGTCTGCGGCTTCGGAATTTTTTCAAAAAACTTTGTCTTTTCGCTCATATTGTTCTCCTTTTCATCGCCTGTTGATTTTGATCATGATCGCCCAGACCAATTTAATGGCCCTTTCCGTACGTTATAAGACTTATCTTTTCCCCGTTTCCCGACTATCTTTCATCCGCTTGATCCTCTGTTTGCTTTCTTTCCTTTCCTTTTTTAGATACCGCTTTCAAAATCTTTGCGAATACCTTTGGCGGTTTTACAGCATAAATCTTCAATCACGTCACCTCTCCCATGCTATGTACATAATACATTTTATGCAAAAGGCAAAAATGTGTGATGGGTATCGGAAGAAAAGAGGACAAAAAGCTGTCCTTTTTTTACGAGGATCTCCGCCTCTTCTTTTTCTATCACATTACTGACACCGATAGGTTCCGTTTTTTTTATGAGAGCGTCCGAAATTTCCCATTTGAATCCTTTTGCGGAGAGGATCACTTCGTCCGTAAAGGGAAGTAAGGAAACGGTTTCTCCCACTCGATTTTTTATTTGGAACCGATCTTTGATTAAAAAAATCTGATTGGTATCGTCTATGATATAACCAAAAGTATTTTTCTCCAAAAGCTTATTTAAAAGAGATAAGCTGCCCAAAGTATGATCGAGTCTGGTCCCTGTCACATTGAAAAGCGCCAATTCTTCCGGATCTTTTTCCAGGGCATAATCAATGGAAAGCCATGTATCCGTATAATCTTTGTCCTTTGGGAACAGCTTCATTTCCACCTGATTTTTTTGATATATCTTTTTGATCTTCTCATCAATGGAATCCAAGTCCCCGATCAGAACATGAGGCAGTATCTCAAGCGCCTGCAAAAAATTGGCGCCGCCGTCTGCCGCAATGATCAGATTAAATCTTTTGATAAACTCTATCCATTTTTTGTCGGGCAAAACGCTTCCGTTGCCTACGATGATCGCTTTCAAACTAAAATCCCCTTTGGTCTAATTCCCTTTTAAGAGCCGGATCGTCTTTGCTGGGTCTTTGCTTTTGAACACAGCGGACCCGGCCACCAAAACATCCGCTCCTGCTTCTATGATATCCAAATAATTGCTTTGATCCACGCCGCCGTCCACTTCGATCTCAAAAGTATATCCTTTTTCTTCCCGCATTTCTTTTAAGCGGCGGATCTTTTCCAAACTCGCTTCTATAAACTTCTGTCCTCCAAACCCCGGATTGACGGACATGACTGTGACCATGTCCACTTCTTTTAAAATATATTCCAGCGCTTCCGGCGGTGTCGTGGGAACGATAGCAACGCCTGCTTTCATAAAGTTTTCTTTGATATGGTGTATCGTCCTGTCCAAATGGATCGTGTTTTCATAATGCACCGTCAGAATATCGCTGCCCGCTCTTTTAAAATCCAAAACATAACGGTCCGCGTTGTCTATCATCAAATGCACGTCAAATGTCAGATCCGTCGTTTTTCTTAAAGATTCGATCACCGGCATCCCTATGGTGATATTCGGCACAAAATGCCCGTCCATAACGTCGATATGCACATAATCCGCTTGATTCTTTTCCAAAAGCCGAATGGCTTCGATCAATCTGGCAAAATCACTGGATAAAATGGAAGGCGCAATTTTTACCATTCTCGTCTGACCTCCTTTAATTCTTCCAACAGTTCAATATAAGTCTGATATCGTATTTTATTGATATTCCCCGTTTCAAGCTGTTTTTTGATCTCGCACTCCGGTTCAAATTGATGCAGACAGCCTCGAAACTTGCAAAGTCCCTCATAGGGTTTGAATTCCGCAAAATATTCCTTTAATTCTTCCGGCAGAATATTTTGATATTCTACATAACCGAATCCCGGTGTGTCCGCGACCAGCGTATTTTCCTGCAATCGGATCAGCTCCACATGCCTTGTGGTATGTTTGCCTCTCTCGATCTTTTCGCTTAAGCTCCCCACTTCCAGATTTAGCTCCTGGAACAAACTGTTCATGAGGCTGCTTTTTCCCACGCCGGAAGGCCCCGTAAACACGGAAACATGTCCAGACAGCGCCTCTTTTACCTCATCCAGTCCCTGCCCGGTTTTGGAAGAAGTGCAGATCACCGGATACGGCAGAGTAGCCAAAAGGTCCAAAAGAGTCTTTCTTTCCTCTTCCCCTACCAAATCCCATTTGGTCATACAAACCACAATATGAGGTATTTTCTCTCTTCCCGCCAGGAGTAAAAATTTTGTCAAAAGGGGATAATGAAATTGTGGTTTTCTGCCTGAGAAAACCACAATCACTTCGTCAATATTTGCAATAGGAGGTTTTTTTAATACCGTTTTCCTTTCGTCGATATCCGTGATGACCATAGCCTCTGGGTCATAAGAAACAAAGTCGCCGATATAGATTTTATCTTTGATCCCTTTTTGGCCCTTTAACCTGCCTCTGGC
Source organism: Bacillota bacterium (assembly GCA_016288255.1). Taxonomy (GTDB): domain Bacteria; phylum Bacillota; class Tb-RUG-66; order Tb-RUG-66; family Tb-RUG-66; genus Tb-RUG-66. The sequence goes on along the minus strand of JAEEYS010000006.1, from coordinate 2,560 downwards.
TCTGACGGTCACTGTTTTTCGGGTATCTTGATCAAAAACGGTATAAAATCCGCCGATCCCTTTCATAACCTGCCCTTTTGCCATCTTATTCACCTGCTATGAGTGTCTTTTTATCATACAGCTGTCCGTCTACATAAATTTCCACAATAGCATTCCCTGTCATTTCCACTTTTAACAAAAGCGGTGAGTCCGCAGGTGTTTTTTCTTTGTTCAAGATTTCTTTTTTCCCTAAATCATCTGTCATATAAACCGTGACCGTAACTTTTTCCGGTTCCGAAGGCAGATTGACCATGATCGTCTGTTCCGTTTTCTTCTTCGGTCCCGGCCCTTTGCTGACAGTCAAGGTGACTTTATCTCCTTCTGTCAGGATCGTACCTTTTTTCGGACTTTGTGAAATAACGATTCCGGCTTCATATTCATAGCTTTCCACTTCTTTGATCGTTGTTTCCAGATTATATAAAGAAAGTGTTTTGACGACTTCGTCCCGTTTTTGGCCTTCATAGTTTTCCAAGAGGATCTTTTCCGGTTCTTTTCCTTTGCTGATGACCAGATCCACAATCGTATTGGTCACAACAGATTCTCCAGCTTCCGGTGTCTGACGGATAACTTTGTTTTCCTGCACTTCGCTGCTATATTCTTCTTTGACCTGACCTACTTGCAGTCCTTCTTTTTCCAGCATCAGCTGCGCTGTTTTGAGATCTTCATTGGTAACCTGAGGCACTTCTACCATTTCCTGCCCGCCGGACACCACGACTCTGATCGGATTTTCCACTTTGACCTTAGTGCCCTCTTCGGGGTCTTGCGAAATGATCCGTCCTTCTTCCACTTCGTCATCAAAAACGGTTTCTTCCACTTCTAATTTCAAATTCGATTTTGCCAGTTCTTCTTCCGCTTCTTCCAGGGTCATCCCTACGATTTTAGGCACTTCCGCTTCCGGTACTTTAAGCGCTCTTTGCGCCATACTGAATCCAAAATAGCCAAGCGCCATCAACAATAGCGCAAGCGCGATCCCGATCCCGATCTTTGCGGGCAATGACAACCCCTCTCCATTTTTCTTTTTCTTTTTCTTCTTCGCTTTCTTTTTCTTCACAGGCACATATTCTTCCTCTTCATCCTCATCTTCTTCATCGTCGTCGTCTTCTTCTATTCTCCGTCTTGTCGTATCTTTATATGCCTGCAAATCTTCTTCTTCCCCAAAAGCAGCACCGAATCCCGCCGCCATTTCAGGTTCTTCCTCATACCAGCCTTCCGGCACCTGTAAACTTTTTACCAGATCATGTTTTAATTCCAATATATTGCCAAACCGTCTGTTTTCATCTTTATTGAGCGCTTTTAAGATGATATCGTTCATACTTTTCGGCACGTTGGGATTTACTGTCATGGGAGGAACAGGATCGTTTTGGATATGCTTTAAGGCTACCGATATGGGACTTTCCCCATCAAAAGGCAGTTTGCCCGAGATCATTTCATAAAGCACGATCCCCAGGGAATAGATATCCGATTTGGCCCCTACGATCCCGCCTCTGGCTTGTTCGGGTGAAAAATAATGGACCGAACCGATAATACTTCCCGTTAAAGTGACGGTCTGCGCCGTTACCGCTCTGGCGATCCCAAAGTCCGTTACTTTAACTTGTCCGTTTTTTGTTACCAGAATATTATGCGGCTTTACATCCCGATGAATGATCTTATTGGCATGAGCGATCGCCAGCGCATCGCAGATCTGCGCTCCTATCCTGACTGTTTCCTTATGGCTTAGGGCACCTCTTTCCTTGATCAGATCTTTTAATGTCACACCCTCTACATATTCCATAATGATGTAGTAAATATCGCCGTCATTTCCTACATCATAAATGCCTACGATATTGGGGTGAGACAAACTGGCCGCCGCCTGCGCTTCCAGTTTAAACTTTCTCACAAATTCTTCATCTTGGGTATATTCCGGTCTAAGGACCTTGACTGCAACGATTCTATGCAGCACATGACATTTTGCTTTATACACAACAGCCATTCCGCCGCCGCCGATCTCTTCTAAGATTTCATATCGGTTATTGATCATTTGACCTATCTGCATCTAAGTCCCCTCCTTCCTTTTCCTTCCTGATTTCCCTTTTCTCTTCCGATTCTATCTTTGCTACAATCACCGTAATATTGTCTAACCCACCTTTTTCATTTGCCGCTTCGATCAATCTGTCACATAAAATGTTGAGCGGAAGCGGCTGCGCCAAAAGCTCCTGCAGTTCCTCTTTGGTCACCATATCCGTCAGCCCGTCTGTGGATCCCAAAAGGATATCCTCTTCTTTCAGCTTTGCAACATACGTATCCGGCTCTACCGATCCGCTGGTTCCCAAAGCTTTTGTGATAATATTCTTCTGCGGATGATGCTCCGCCTCTTCTCGATCTATTTCACCGTTTTTGACCATCAAGCTCACCAAAGTATGATCCGATGTCAGCTGATAAAGGTTCCCCTCTCTGAATAGATACAATCTGCTGTCTCCGATATGCCCAATATAGAGGATGTCCCCCACTACGATGCCTATGGTCAAGGTCGTGCCCATACCGG
>JAEEYS010000111.1 GCA_016288255.1 Bacillota bacterium | reverse complement strand
TATAATAGAATCAATATTACAGATGACAAATAAGGAATGGAAACACAGATGAAAAAAATTCTGTTTATACTATTGATTGTCGTAATGGCATTTTTATTGATATTTTTTAAAACCAGTCTCTTTCATGTCAATTCCGTATCGGTAGAAGGCGATAAGTCTCTGGACGACAATGAGATCATCGCGCTGTCCGGTATTACGGGAAATGAAAATATTTTTCTGCTGAATATCTCACAGATCGAAAACAATATTTTATCAGATCCTAAAATAGATTCCGTTACCATAAAAAGGGATTATATCAGGCGGAATGTGACCATTCAGTATCAAACGAAAATGCCGTTAGTGATCCTTCCTTTCGATAATTCGTATGTTCTTTTGGACGAAAAAGGCTATGTGATCGAAGTCAGCGATACGTTTCTTCCCAGCGTGGTCATGGTGACGCATCTGGATATCAACAATGTAACGGTGGGACAAATGGTAGAGGTAACGGATAATGACAAACTGTATGCCGCGCTGGCCTGCGCCAAGGCGGCGGAAAAAAGCAGTCTTCTTCCTTTTTTGTCCGAGATCAATGTAAAAAACGCGGAAAGCATCGTTCTTTTTACGACAGAAGGGATCAAGGTCCTTTTGGGGAATTTGGATGATATTGACTATAAAATGGACTATATCTACGCTATCATGCTGGACAGGAAACAAAAAGGGATCGGCGGCGGCACATTGGATATCCGTTACAGTATCAGTCCTATTTATGTGCCGGAAGGGGTAGCGATCGATATCGCAGAGGATGAAGAACCGGAAGCGGAAAGCGGCGAGACGCAGGAAAATGAAGAAGGGAACGCTTCATCGGAAGAAGAGGTGAATTTGCCGGAAGGAACAGAAGAAAATGCGCCGGAAGGAAACAAAGACACCAATAAAAAAGATGAGGGCAAAAAGAAGGATACAAAGGACACCGAGGAGAAAGAAACAGAGACAGAAAAAGATTCTTCCAAAGGATCGGAAGACGGCATGGGGGAAATGCCCAGCGATTAAAAGGTTTTTATATGGGTTTTGATATGGTAATATGGGGTAAAAACAGGACATTTTTCCAAAAAATAATAGGCGATACAAAAAAATGGTAAAAAAAGTCGAAAATTATAAAAATTTATAAAAAAAAATGAAAAAATAGTGTAAAATAATGTATAATAAATTAGATAGTTTTTTAAGACAAAAACGGAAAAATAGGACAAGCCATTAAAGTTCTGCGAAATGGAAAAATAAAACGGAAATGATGTATGATCATCTGATTGTAAAGGAGTGTAGACATTGGCCAAAGATAATATCATTGCAGCACTAGACATAGGTACTTCAAAAATAATGTGTGTTATTGGAGAATTGAATGCCCGTCAGGAATTAAATATTTTGGGCGTTGGTTCCAGCCCTTCAGAAGGATTCAAAAAAGGGTTTATTGTTGATATCGAAGCAACGGTGACCGGGATCCGTATGGCTGTGGAACAGGCAGAAAGAATGGCGAACACAAATATTGAAAACGTCTTTTTGAGTATGTCCGGCGGACAGACGGAATTGGTGGAAACCAGAGGCGTAGTTGCTGTAACAAGCGAAACAAAGGAAATTACCAGAGAAGATATCGACAGAGTGAAGGCAGCGGCAAGAGTGATGCCGATTCCTGCCGGAAAACAGATTTTAGATGTGATCCCGAAACAATACATAGTGGATGGATATGATGGGATCAAGGACCCGGAAGGTATGGTAGGCGTCCGTCTTGAAATTGAAGCAGGTGTTGTCATTGCTGCACAAACAACCGTTCAAAATTTGGTCAGAACAGTAGAAAGAGCAGGTTTAAGCGTTATTAAAGTTGTTGTTTCTCCATTACTCCTTGAAAAATCGGTGATTTATCCGGATGAAAAAGAAATGGGCGTTTTGGTCATTGATATCGGGGGGACCGTTACCGATATTATGGCATTCCACGAAGGCCAGTTAAAATATGTGGGAATGATCCCGATCGGCGGCGATTATATTACCAATGATCTCGCTATTTGTTTGAAAACTTCTTTCCAAAAAGCAGAAGATATTAAAAGAAGCATTGGCTGCGCTCTGGTATCGGAAGCGGACAAGAGCAAAGTCATGGAAGTGGAAACCATGGGCAAAGGCGATACCATTGAAGTAAATCAAGTCGAAATCGCTGAAATCATTGAACCCAGAGTACAGGAAATTTTTAGTATGATCAGAAAGAGCATCGAAAACTTCAACAAGAGCGGCATCGTTGTTTCCAGCGCTGTTGTGGTTGGCGGCGGTGTGACCTATTTAGACGGCTTCTTGGATGTTGCTACTTTCCAACTCGGCATGTATGTCAGAGTCGGAGAAAACAAATACGCAGGCGTACAGCATCCGAAATACGCGATCGCGGTAGGCCTGTTGGAATATGGCAAACAGATCAAACCGGTCAGCAGGATCGGCAGTGAAAAACCGAAAAAATCAGGAGAAAATCCTTTTTCTAAAATTATTAAATTTTTGAAAGAATACTTTTAAATCGGAGGACAGGCTAAATGGGTGAATTAAATGGCAACGATTTTGTTCAAAATATCATTGATATCAAAGTTATCGGTATTGGCGGCGGTGGCAACAATGCCATCAACAGAATGGTAGAAGAAAATTTAGCTGGCGTAGACTTTATTTCTGTAAATACAGATTTGCAAACATTAAATGTATCTCGCGCGGGAGAAAAGATCCAGATCGGGCAGCAGTTGACCAAAGGGCAAGGCGCCGGCGCAAATCCGGATATCGGGAAAAAAGCGGCGGAAGAAAGCCGTGAATTGGTAAACGGCGTGATCAAAGGCGCGGATATGGTCTTTATTACCGCCGGTATGGGCGGCGGTACCGGGACCGGCGCGGCGCCGATCATTGCGGAATGCGCGCAAAATTTGGGGATCTTGACAGTTGGCGTGGTAACAAAGCCTTTTGATTTTGAAGGCCCGGTAAGAAAAAGACATGCCATTAAAGGGATCCAGGATCTGGCTTCTAAAGTGGATACATTGATCGTTATCCCAAATCAGAAACTGTTGGAATTAAGCGAAAAGAAATTGACGTTGACCAATGCGTTTAAGATCGTAGACGATGTATTATATCAGGGGATCAAAGGGATCTCCGATCTGATCGCGGTACCCGGCTTGATCAACTTGGACTTTGCGGATGTAAAGACCATTATGGAAAAGAAAGGCCTCGCTCATATGGGTATCG
>JAEEYS010000110.1 GCA_016288255.1 Bacillota bacterium | reverse complement strand
TTTGCATTAATACCCGTTAAGTACCCTTGGGAAGTCCTTGCTTGGATCCCAATGGGTGGATTCAATTGGTGCCCAGACGAATTACATCAGATTGCCTTGGCGAAAGGTTTATACGAACAGTTTGGTGCAAGGATTATGTACATCGACTTTGCAACATTAGAATATTATATTCCTAATCCTTTGATAGAACAAGACGAAGTAGAAAAAGCAGCTAAAATACTGATTGCTGCTGACAGCGATCTTTATGAAGGTTATGAGATGGCTGCTGATGAAATAATTGGAGCGCATAGTTGGTATCTGTGGTGGGATTAAAGAATTCGGAGTTTCGTTTGCTGTAAAATAGTTGATTTTAAAGATACTTTATGTGTGCATAATAAATCAAAGGAGTTTAGTCCTTTTTCATAATATTATAATGATTTTCTTAAGGAAGTTGAGAATGAATGAGCGGACTTCATTACACGGAGGTTTGTTTAAGCCCATTGGAAGTGCCCGGGGAATCTTCCATTTGTATTTATCTATCCGGGTGTATAAATCGTTGTCATAATTGCCATTATCCGGAATTACAAAAGGAAGACTATAGGGATGCACTAAAGCTGTATTATAAGGATATTATTGCCTTATATCTCCATCTTGCTACGTGTGTCTGCTTTCTTGGCGAGGGAAAGGGGACAGGGGTGGAACAGCAAGAGCTTTCTGAATGCGCGAAATATGCGCACGGGCTTGGTTTAAAAACTTGTCTTTACTCGGGACGAGATACGGGTATCGAGCCATGGATGCATGTTTTTGACTATATCAAACTTGGCAGTTATCAAGAAGAGGCCGGTCCGTTAAGCAGTCGAACTACAAATCAGCGCTTTTATGTGCGAAAGTTTGATTCACACTATAAAGATATCACGGCGATTTTTTATAAGCAGAGCGCCGGCATAAAAGCAAATTGATCGAGACTGGAAAATAAATATCATAAATTTTGAAACATTGGAACAAAAAATGAGCAAATCAGATTTAAAACAGAGGTAATTGATGAAAAGCAGAACAGAAATACAGGAAAATACATTTTTAAAAGGGATCATAGACGGGATACCGATCTGCATCGGCTATATTACGGTAGCTTTTGCTTTTGGCATTTTTGCTGTTTCAAGCGGGCTCACTCCCTTTGAAACGGTCCTTATCTCTATGACCAACGTCACGTCTGCCGGACAGCTTGCGGCCGTTCCGATCATGATCTCGGGTGGGACTTTTTTTGAGCTGGCCGCTTCGCAGTTCGTGATCAATTTAAGATATGCGCTGATGAGCGTTTCGCTTTCCCAAAAGCTGGACAGCTCCGTTACTCTTTTAGACAGGTTTATCATCGCGTTTGTGAATACAGATGAGGTGTTTGCGGTGGCTTCTTCCAAAAAAGCGGTGGGAAAGACGTATATGTTCGGGCTGATCTTGACTCCGTTTTTGGGCTGGAGCGCGGGAACAGTGATCGGCGCCCTTGCGGGAAGCATTCTGCCGCCCCTTGTGATCTCTGCCTTTGGGATCGCGATTTACGGTATGTTCATCGCGATCGTTGTTCCGCCTGCCAGAGAAAACAAAAATATCCTGTTTTGCGTCATCATCGCAGTGATATTGAGCTGTCTCTTTCGATGGCTCCCGTTTCTTTCCGGGGTGCAGACAGGGTTTGTGATCATCATCTGCTCCGTGATAGCAAGTGTAATCGCGGCGCTTTTGTTCCCGATCAAAGAGAAGGAGGCGGAACATGAACTTTAATATTTTTCTTCCTTATCTTTTGGTGGCGGCGCTTGTGACTTATCTTATCAGAGCAGTGCCCCTTGTTTTGATCAAAAAGAAAATAGAGAATCGATTTATTCTTTCCTTTCTTTATTACATGCCTTATGCGGTCTTGAGTGTCATGACGATCCCTGCTGTTTTCTTTGCAACGAACCATATTGTGACAGCAACAGCCGGCGTTGCGGTGGCGCTGATCTTAGCGTTTTTCAAGCGGGATCTGTTGACAGTCGCTCTCGGCGCGTCCTTTGCCGTTTTTGTAGCGGAGTTGATCGTGTAATATGCCTTATAAATAAAATCACCGTTAGGAGCTTACGTCCTATGGTGATTTTTTATTTATCCGTAAAATCAAAGGTAAATCAAGCGATCAAAAGGGGTAGAACAAGGCTCCCGTCAACGAATGGCAATAGATCGCAGCACTTCCTCAAAAACTTCATGATCAGAGTAGGAACGATTTTTTCTTTCATAGTAGTAGATGGTATAGCAAGTTTTTCCCTGCTTCAAAAGGATCGTTTCTCCCACCTGCACGACATCGCCCAAAGTATATTCATAGCGAAATCCGGGAACTTCTTGCCCGCAAAGCGGTGTCGAAAAAAATCCGAGACATTTGTAATGATACTTTTTCAGTCCTCTGCTCAATCTGGATTCTGTGCTCTGCGCTACGGATTTTTCGTCCGCAAGCGCGGCAAGGATACCGTTTGTTTGATGCCAAAATACGGTTATGATGATATGCCTTTCTGTATCCCAAATACCCCATCTGTTTGGGTTATCGTCAAGGTAAAGCTTTTTCATCTCATCTCGATCCATGACATGGAACCCCTCCGGAAAAGAGACGGATAATTCATTGTGAAGCAAAGCGTTGTTCATGGTGATCAGCTCCTTTGGTATCTCGTTTCTAGCCAAGTATTACTATATCATAAAAAGCCTAAGGAATCTATCCGTTTGGGAAAATGGCAGTGGATGGGGCGTAAAACGAAGAAGAAAAGGGACATAAAAAAGCATTTTGCCAAAGAAGAGGTATTGTTGCTTGAGTAAAAATGGACTGAGATGCCGATTATAGATAAAAAACTGAAAACGCAACCGAAAGTTGACAAAATCACCTTGCAGTTGGTAGTGGCAACCGAAGGGCTGTGTTAAAATTAGCATAACAAAGGGAGGTGATCATTTGAAGTTTTCAGAGAAAATACAGCTATTGAGAAAAAACAGTGGGATGTCACAGGAAGATCTTGCCGAAAGGCTGGGTGTTTCCAGACAGTCGGTGTCAAAATGGGAATTGGGGCAATCCTATCCGGAAACGGAAAAAATCTTGGAAATGTGCCAGATGTTTGGCGTAACGGTGGATTCCCTTTTGGTGGATGAGGAAAAAATGGTCCAAAGTAAAGAAAAAGCGGCACCTGTTCCAAGCAAAAGAAAAAACACCATAGTGCCCTATATTGCTATTTTGGTATTATTGATCCTGCTGATCAGCGCAGTGGCGCGTATCGCCATTTTATCAAAAAACGCTGACGCGGCGCTTGAGGAGCCTGATTTGGAGCAAAACATACCTACAACACCCAATGGATTTGATCAATTAAAAGAATACTATTATGATTTTGCGGTAAAATATCGGCTGGATTACGCGCCTTTTTTTGAAAAAGGGAAAATGCCGAAAGACAGCACAGAATATCTCTTTTTTGCCTTTGCCGTGAATCTTGACAATTGGGGAGAAGAAAAAGGCAAAATGACAAAACAGTATGTGGAGGAAACGGCGCTTTCTTATTTTGGCGCAGCGGGATTGAATCATCTTGCTCTCAGAAAAGCGTGGGATTTTGACGGAAAGACCTATACGGCTTATCCGGGTTCTTTAAAAGAAGAACCGATCTATGTTTTGCGGGAATACCATACATGGAAAGATAAGGGAGTTCAGTATTATAGGGTGATCATGGATTGTTATGCATCAGAAACGATTTTAGATCCCTCGGAGGCCAAAAAGAAGGTAATGGAAGGGAGATTGAGCGAGCTTAATTTGATCCAGACAGAAGAGATCTGCTATAAAACGAACATGCAGAATTTCGGCGCGCCTTGTTTTATTTGGCATACGATAAAAGGAAGTATGGAAGACCCTATGGAATCGGGTGCATAGAGGAGCTATTCCATAAAAAAAGTATTTTGGTGAAGTATATCAAAGGTGAAGAAAAAGAGAATGGATTGAATAAATCCATTCTCTTTTTTGTTTTTGAAGAGGGATTTTTTGGGAAAACGGTTTTGCAGAAAGAAAATTAGAGTATGCGGTTAGTATCGATCGGCTATAATAGGCTAATAAATTATTGCGTTGTTTGGCGAAGTAAAGCGATTTTTGTCTTTGAAAAGATGGGCGCAAATCTGCGACAGGACAGAGATCGTTCAAATCAGCGGATGGTATCAAACAACAAAATAAAGAACTGTTTATGAAGTATCGATAGAACAAACACTTGGAGAAACCACAAAAATAAAATAGGGTGGATGAAAGGAAGGGAAACCCAATATGAAGAAAAAAATACTCAGTCTGTTTCTTTGTTTTATAATGGTCGTATGCGCCTTTCCGACCATAGCTTTTGCGACTGACAGCGGAGAACAACCGCCTGTTTTAAAATGGCAAATAGCCAAATCAAAAACAGCGGAACCTACAGTTCTTGATACAGATGATCCTGTTACAAAAGTAACGCTTTCTTTGGCATCGGAAGAGAAGAAAAATATATTTGACATTGTCTTTGTCATTGATAGTTCGAGCTCTACTATAGTGGAAAAAGGCAAAAGCTTTACGGACTATGCTATGGATATGCTAAATGAGCTATACAAAAGCAAAGCAAACATCAATGTAGGCGTAGTAGGATTGAAAGGATATGCGACGGATATGATAGACCGTGTGAGTGAAGGGGCGCACAGCGGACTGCTTTCTCTCACGGAAGACGGCGCATACAGCACCGTGGTGAACGCTCTCAAAGAACCGGTCCCGGGAAAAGGGACGAATCTCCATGGAGGGCTTCAAATGGCGCAAAGCATTCTGGAGGACAGCGATACGCCTGTAGAAAATCAATATCTGATTCTGTTGACAGATGGGAAATCTTATATTTGGAATGATGAAAACGGTGATCCGGTATCTATATACAGTCAAAATTATCAGTATCCCAACGCGATGATCACTGCGAATGGATTTCCTGTAATAAGTCCCAATATGGAATATCATAAGTATTCGGAATACGCTTTGCCGTATACGTTGAGATTCCCTCATTTTAAAGCATTATTTGCTTCAAAGCATTTGCACTTGACCGGAAAATCACCCTATGAAACAGAAGCTTATTATACGGAATATTACAGCGGAAAAAGTGGGGTTTATGTGACCGGGACTTCGGACATAGGAACGGTGAGACCTTATTTCTTTAACGCCTTGGGGAATATAGGATGGATTCCTTCCTATCCGTTTGACACACAATATTATGATTACGATCTGCCGGAAGGGTATCCTATTACTGAATATCCTTATTTGGAAGCCAATCCCTATATAACGGTAAAAAATTATATAAACAATACGTTTACTTATACGGGGATGGTCAACCCTCATTCCTATTTTTGGAACATCGGCTCTTTGGAAAAAGGAACCTATATGGCGGCCAAACTGTTTGATAAGTTGAATCAAAAATATCATTGCGGCGTTATCATCAATGTCAACCAAAGTAAACCTTGGGAGAATTCTCCGCACATTGCCACGTTGATCTATGATAACAGCAATCAGGAAAAAACCAACAATGGATTCTGCAACTGGCTTTGTAAACAAGCAGAGTTTTCCATTGGTATCACAAAACACAGACAGCCTTCTTTGGAAGGAAAAAACAGCAATGTAGCAGAATTTTTCGAAAATATCAAAGATGAGATCCTTTATTTGATGGCGCACGGCCGTGTTTTGGATCAAATCGGCGATGACTTCGAATTGGTGATTCCGGAAAACAATGCTTCTCCTTTCAAACTGGTGGTGGGGGAAGAAGTATTGGAAGCAAAAGCTACCGGAGAAAAAGAATGGTCTTTTGGAGAAATCGTTCCGGATACCGAATACCGCTATGTTGTACAATATGAAAAAGACGCGCCGAATCAATTTGAATGGATCATCAACACACCGGTAAAGAATGGAGAACCGATTTCTTTGTCCTATGATCTTAGGCTGAAGGAAAGTGTCATTGCGGAACAAGAGCCGGATACGACAGTAGAGTATCCGACCAATAAATTGACGGAATTGACTTATTTTTCGAGTAACGGCGCAGAAGGAAAAGAAGAATTCGAGTCACCGAAAGTTTCTTATGGGAAAGGTATCTCTTATTTTGAAGTCAAGATCCCCGTCATAAAGACAGTAAAACGCGGCGGATCCTCCATACCGGGAAGAGCAACTTTTACATTTGAACTCTTTGATTTTGCTCATCCGGAAATCGAAAAAGAATTAAAGATAGAAGGAGCGGAACTGACAACGAACGGGACCGGTACATATTCCGCAGAGATTACCATAAGAGGAAAACGCAGTGTATTTGATCAGTTAAGGGAAGGCTTTTGGATCAAAGAAAAGAATGCCGGAAAAGCGCATTGGAAATATGATAAAGCAGAATACGCCATCCGCTTTGATGAAGATGGGAATATCATGGTAGGGGAAAAAGGCGAAAAGAAGCTGATCTCTCCTGTTACCCCAATCACTTTTACAAATACCTATACCTATTCTTCCGGCGGTGGATCGTCTTATACGCTGACTTTGAAAAAAGTGGACGCGGATGATACCAATACGGTATTAGCCGGCGCGCGGTTTGATCTTTACCGTGTTGGCAAAGAAGAGGATAGAAAAGTCGGCAGCTATACTACGAATTCCAATGGCAGGATCACTGCATCGGTTTCTACCAGCGGAAGCTACTATTGGCTGGAAACTTTGCCGCCGGCAGGGTATACGCTGGACAGCAAGACAAAGCATACTACCGCTACAACCAGTGATAAATCCGATATTGTTGTCAAAAATAAAAAGACAGGGACTCCGGGAGAATTGAACAGCGGCGATCACTATGCCTATATGATAGGATATGAAGACGGCCTGATCCGACCGGAAGCAAATATCACTCGTGCGGAAGTTGCGGCGATCTTCTTCCGTCTGTTAAAAGAAGATGTGCGTAACGAAGCTTTGACAAAGACGAATTCTTTTTCCGATATAGAAAATATGAAATGGTTCTGCACCCCGATTTCCACTATGGCCAAAATGGGTATTTTGGAAGGATATCCAAACGGGGAATTCAATCCCAACGGTGAGATCACCCGCGCGGAATTTGCGGCTATCGCATCCCGCTTTGACAAAGGACAGGCAAGCAGTGCGGCGGCCTTTACCGATCTTGCTGGGCATTGGGCTGAAGCGGAAATCAGAAGAGCGACAGAACTTGGTTGGATAACCGGTTATGAAGACAGCACATTCAAACCGAATCAGGCGATCACCCGCGCAGAAGTCATGGGAATGGTAAATCGTGTGCTGAACCGCAACCCGAAAGCCGTGGACGATCTTTATCAAAATATGATCACCTGGCCGGATAATATGGACACGGGGAAATGGTATTACCTGGATGTGCAGGAAGCGACCAGCAGCCACGGGTATGAACGCAGAACAAACCATACCGAGTTTTGGACGAAGATCAACAAGAATCCGGATTGGATGGGAATGGAAAAGTAAAAAATACAGTCTGGTGATTTTCTAGAATAGGAAAAGAAGCACGGTGTCAAAAGAGAAAATAGAATTTTTATAAAAAGGGCTCCCAAAGAAGATCAATATGAATTGATGCCTTCGAGGGAGCCCCTTTTTCATTTACTATTTAGGTTGTTGTATTTACCGATCTATAAAATACAGATCATTTTACAAATTGTTCACAAAAGCGGGATAAAATCGCTGCAACTTGCGCTCTGGTCGCGTTCCCACGGGGAACAAGGGTCGTTTCCGTCATACCTGTGATGATATTGTTGGCGTTCGTCCAAGCAATGCTTTCCACAGCATATGCGCTGATGTCTCCTTGATCGGTGTATTTGGAAAGATCAGCGGAAGCGGTCGTATTATAGCCCTTGTATTGCGCGTAGCGATATAAGATCGCCGCCATTTGTTCACGGGTGATATTGTCTTCCGGCCCGAATGTCTGTGCATCATAGCCTTTTACAACACCATGGCT
>JAEEYS010000109.1 GCA_016288255.1 Bacillota bacterium | reverse complement strand
GAAATGGCAGAACGCGTTATCGTTATGTATACGGGTTATATCGTGGAAGAAGCGCCGGTAAAAGAACTTTTTAAAAAGCCGCTGCATCCTTATACGGAAGGATTATTGAATTCTATCCCTGTTATTTCCAAAGAAAAAGAAAGATTGTTTGCCATTGAAGGGAATGTACCGAATCCGAACGAGATCCCGCAAGGGTGTACATTCAATCCTCGCTGCCAATATGCGGAAGAAATATGCAGAACAACTTTGCCGGAATTGAAACGATTGGATGACGGCAGATGCGTTCGTTGTCATAAACCATTACTATAAGGAGGGATACCATTGGAAAACGAAAAGCAGGTCATCTTAAGCGTAAGAGATATGGTGAAATATTTTCCGATCAAAGGCGGGCTTTTGGGCCGCACGGTAGGACATGTAAAAGCGGTTGACAAGGTATCCTTTGATTTATATGAAGGAGAAACACTGGGATTGGTTGGAGAATCCGGTTGCGGGAAAAGCACACTGGGCCGCTCTATTTTAGAGATCATTGAGCCGACTTCCGGTACTGTACAGTACAGAGGAAAAGACGTTCTTCATCTCAAAGGCAAAGAAAAGAAAGAGATCAAACAAAAAATGCAGTTTATCTTTCAAGATCCGGCCGCTTCCTTGAATCCCAGAAGGACACTGGAACAGATCTTATTGGAACCATTTATCATCCATAAGATGCTGACCCCGGAAGAAAGAAGAAAACGGGTAGCGGAACTGTTGGAGATCGTGGGATTGTCCAGCTATTATATCCATCGTTATCCGCATGAACTGTCCGGCGGGCAGAAACAGAGGATCGGGATCGCGAGAGCGATCGCTTTGAATCCAGATGTCATTATATGCGATGAACCGGTATCCGCTTTGGACGTATCGATCCAAGCCCAGGTCATCAATCTGCTGGAAGATCTGCAAAAGGAACTTCATCTTTCCTATTTGTTTGTTGCCCACGATTTGAGCGTTGTACAACACATTTCCGACAGAGTAGCCGTTATGTATTTGGGCAAGATCGTCGAAATATCGGATTGTGACAATATTTACAGCAGAGCAAAACATCCTTATACCATTTCTTTATTGTCCGCTATTCCGATCGCGGACCCGGAAGTGGAAAAGGAAAGGATCATTTTGGAAGGGGATGTGCCCAGCCCGGCCAACCCGCCGAAAGGATGCCGCTTCCATACAAGGTGCTTTAAATGTATGGATATCTGTAAATCGGAGGAACCGGAACTGATCGAACAGGAACCGGGACACTTTATTGCTTGTCATTTGTATCCTAAAGGAGAAAATTAGGATACAAGAGCGGGGTAAAATCTATCGTGCCTTGCTTTTATCAACTTGGTAAAAAGGGATTTCTGTTTTTGCGATGAAAAGAGATTTGATGGATTTGTTCAGAAAACAAAAACGCAAGAAATCAAAGCAAAAACCTCTTTTCATCTAAAAACAGGGAAAGCCTTTTTTATAAAAATTCTTTTTACAAACTGAGGAGGTTCAGAAATTGAAAAAGAAACTATTAGCATTATTATTGGTAGTAGCGCTAGTGTTTTCATTAGCAGCTTGTAGTGGAGGAGGAGAAGATACAGCACCTGAAGGCGACGGCGAAGGTGAAGAAACAGCAGTAGATACTGACAACCTTATTATCGCTTTGGATCCTGACTTCGTAACATTTGACCCAGGTCGTGCTTATGAAGCAGCAACAAACATGGTTTTCCACGCAGTATATGAAACTCTGACTGTATTCCAAGACAACATCGAAGAAGTAAAACCAAAATTAGCAACATCTTGGGAAATTTCCGAAGACGGCAAAACTTATACTTTCAAATTACAAGAAGGCGTAAAATTTGCTTCCGGCAACGATCTTACTTCTAAAGACGTAAAATGGAGTTTTGATCGTGTTAAAAACTTAAAATCCAATGCGTCTGCACTTGCAGAAGGCATTGCCAGCGTAGAAGCTCCGGACGATTACACAGTAGTAATCAACTTAAACGATCCGGATCCGTCCCTGTTGGCAAAATTAGCTACTAGCTCTTTCTGCGTAATCGACTCCGTATTAGCATCCGAAAACGGTGCTGTTGCTGAAGAAGGCGCAGATCAAGCTGACACAGCTGAAGAATGGTTCAATTCTAATTCCGCAGGTTCCGGCCCATACATCATGAAGAGCTATGTTCCTGACACAGAAGTGGTCTTAGAAGCAAACCCGAATTACTCCGGAGAAGCACCGGCTTGCAAAACCATCACATTGAAAGACTTACCGGATGGTAATACACAAAAAATGATGCTGCAAAACGGCGACATCGATATCGCTTACAACTTGAACGCTGACCAAGCAAAAGAATTGGAAGGCAACAGCGATGTTACAATCAAGAGCGCTTTGACAATGACAATCACAAACTTGATGATGAATGCTGATCCTGAAATCGGCGGACCGTTCGCTGACAAGAAAGTACAACAAGCAGTTCGTTATGCAATTGACTATGATGGATTGAAAGTATTAGCAGGCGAAGGTTCTGTTACACCAAAAGGAATCATCCAAGTTGGTTTCTTGGGCGCAGCTGATCCGTTACCAGAAGGATACAGAGATGTAGAAAAAGCAAAACAATTATTGGCAGAAGCTGGCTATCCGGATGGATTCGAATGCACCTTAGACGTAGCTGAATACTTCTCTGAAGGTGTTTCCTGGATCACATTTGGTGAAAAAATCAAAGCTGACTTAGAAGAAGTTGGTATTAAATGCGAAATCAGAACATCTGAATTGATGGTTGGTTTGGAAGAATACAGAAATGGTCGTCAGCAATTAGCTATTTGGAACTGGCAGATCGACTATCCGGATCCGAATAACCAATTGGCATTCTTACCGGATGGAACAGTTGGCGGCGTAAGAATGAACTGGAAAAAAGAAGTATCTCCAGAAATCTATGAATTGGGCGAAAACTTGAAGAAAACTGTAGATACACAGGAAAGAATCGATCAATATACAAAATTGCAAGACTTAATGGTAGACGATTCTCCATACTGCACATTCGTTCAATCTGCAAGAAAATTCGCAGTTCGTTCTAACGTTCAAGGCGCTGATTATATCGACGTATACAAATTAGACTTACCGAGAATCAGCAAATAAGAACAGAATCGATAAAAATACGAATACTTAAATGAATTTTGTTTCAGGCAGGGTAGGTATCCTGCCCTGCCTGAAAACAAAAATGGACTTATTATTTTATGTTTTAAACTAACGTGTTTCTGATTTTAGCGGGGAAGGAAAAAACAAGATAAAATAGAAAAGACAATACTTGAAAGAGCATTATCTTTTCTGTTTTATTCCTGGTTTTTGAATAAGATAGAAACAGCGGTATAGAAAATGAAAGAGGAGATAGACCAATGGGATTAACAAGATATTTGATAAGAAGACTAGTATTCCTTGTATTTACGCTGATTGGCGTGTCGCTTATGGTTTTTATACTATCTCATATGGTTCCAGCAGATCCTGTTGCAGCAAACTTAAGTCAGGCGAACTTAAACAATCCGGAACTTATTGCTGCCTTTAAAGCAAAGTGGGGATTAGATCAACCTTTATATGTTCAATATTTTACCTATATTAAGAATTTTTTACATGGAGATATGGGGACTTCTATTCGAACAAAACGGGATGTTCTAGTAGATTTAAAACAGTATTTCCCGGCTACCATAGAGCTTTCCATTTTTTCCATTATTATTGCGGTGGTATTGGGCATTTTGTTTGGGATTGTATCGGCGATCAAACGGAATAGTTTTATTGACCAGATTTTAAGAGCCGTCTCTGTTTTGGGTGTATCATTGCCTCAGTTTTGGTTTGGGCTTGCCATGCTTTATGTTTTTTACTACAAACTGGGTTGGCTGCCTGGCCCCGGCAGAATAGGCGCGGGGTTTGCCACACCAACAGGAGGCACCGGCTTCTTTTTGATCGATGCAATGAAAATGAAAGATTGGGCCTTGTTCAAAGATGTCTTGAGGCATTTATTGTTGCCTGCCATCGTTCTCGGGGCCTTTACTATGGGGCTGATCACCAGGACAACGCGTGCCGGCCTTTTGGAAGTAATGAGTATGGATTATATCAGAACCGCCAGAGCAAAAGGGTTAAAAGAAAAAGCGGTCATTATGAAACACGCTTTAGGAAATGCCTTGATCCCGGTTATTACGGTTATTGGTCTTGGTTTTGGGAACCTGCTTGGCGGGACGGTCGTCATAGAGACCATATTTGGTTGGCCGGGCGTAGGGCAGTATGCTTATAAGTCCGCGACTTTCCTGGATTTCCCTGCGATCATAGGGGTATCTTTGTTGATCGCGGCGATTTATATCGTGATCAATTTGATCACAGACTTATTGTATGGCATCTTGGATCCGAGAGTGAGGTATGAATAATGGAAAACAAAGAATTGAACTTACAAGAAAAAATACCTCAAACGGAATATAAGAAACCAAACGTGTTCAAACGGATGTGGAACTTCTTCTTCAATATGTGCCGTTCCAATTTCTTGTTTGCATTAGGCGCGATCATTTTTACTCTTTGGATCATTATCTGTTTTATTTCACCTTATATCGTGCCTTATGATCCATTACAGCAGGATATGGCCATTCGGTTTTCCGCGCCCAGCGCAGCCCATTGGTTTGGCACAGATAATCTGGGCAGAGATATCTTCAGCAGGGTATTGGCAGGCAGCCGTATTTCCATTTCAGCCGGTGTTTTGACCATTATCTTATCTGCTACGGTAGGAACGATCTATGGCGGTATTTCCGGCTTTGTGGGCGGTGTAGTAGACGATGTCTTAATGCGTTTGGCAGAACTTGTTATTTCTTTTCCGGCTATTATTTTGGCCATGACCATTTCTGTCGCATTGGGACCCAGCCTTTATAATACGCTTCTTGCTATTGTTATTGTTACCTGGCCGAGTTATGCCAGGGTCATGAGAAGTATGGTTATCACTTTGAGAGAAAATGAGTATGTGGAAGCTGCAAAAAGTTTGGGCGCCAGCAGCGCTAGGATCTTGTTCAAAGAAATTTTACCAAACAGTATCGGACCGATCCTGGTTTTGTCTACACTGGACTTGGGAAAAAATATTTTGACTTTTGCGACCTTAAGTTTCTTGGGATTAGGTTCTCCGCCGCCGACACCGGAATGGGGACGTATGGTTTCTGACGGTGTCAAAGATTTCGCTTATTGGTGGGTCAGCACCTTCCCGGGATTAGCTATCTTAACAGTCGCTTTGGCGGCAAACTTTATGGGTGACGGTGTAAGAGACTACATGGACCCGAAATTAAGAAAAGAAATCTAAAATCAAATCATCAAGAGAAAAAATCAAGAAGCGGAATAACAAGACATGGTTATTCCGCTTCTTTTTTTGTTTAAAAAATAATATATTGACAAACTGATATAACTGTTATAGTATATATTATAACAGTTATATCAGTTATAACATTTGAGGTGTTTTTATGAGGGTTATCATATCGAATACTTCCGGTATTCCTATCTATGAACAAATTAAAGAACAAATCAAGTCCGCTATTTTGACCGGTGAAATAGCGGAAGGAGAGTCGCTTCCTTCTTTGAGACAGTTGTCGAAAGATCTTAGGATCAGCGTTTTGACGGTGACCAGAGCGTACAACGAATTGGAAGAAGAGGGCTTTGTGACGAATGTCCAGGGCAAAGGTTCTTATGTTATGCCAAAAAGCTCAGAGATGATTCGAGAGCAGCTCCTAAGGGAGATCGAAGAAGGCCTTGAGAAAGCCATAAAAGGGGCCAAAAAGGCGGATATCACCAATGAGGAATTGATTCATATGATGTATTTACTTTTGGAGGTGGAACAGGGTGACTGATTATCAATATGCTTTAAAAATCGACCGTTTGAATAAAAGTTTTCAAAACTTTCAATTGCAGGACGTTAGCTTTTCTTTGCCGAAAGGCTATATCATGGGATTTATCGGGCCCAACGGCGCGGGAAAAACAACGACCATAAAATGTATTTTGAATATGCTGAAGAAAGACAGCGGCAATATTTCGGTTTTGGGTTTGGATCACAT
>JAEEYS010000108.1 GCA_016288255.1 Bacillota bacterium | reverse complement strand
ATTCTTCCGCCTGTTTGATAGCTACTTTAAGCCGTTTGATAGCAATGGGGTATTCCGCTCTGACATAGATATAGCCGGACTTTGCGCCGATAATATACGCGCCGATCGCCATCCCTTCCAGTACCGCGTGAGGATCGCCTTCCAAGATGCTTCTGTCCATAAACGCGCCCGGGTCGCCTTCATCCGCGTTACAGATGATGTATTTTTCGTCTCCTTTGGCATTTCTGGCAAAAGTCCATTTCATAAAGGTGGGGAACGCTGCGCCCCCTCTGCCTCTGAGACCGGAAAGTTTCATTTCTTCGATCCCTTGTTCCGGCGTCATTTCTTTCAACAATTTATAAAGGCCTTGATAGCCGCCTTTTTCGATATATTCTTCAATATTGTTCGGGTCGATCCGACCACAATTTTTCAAAGTAAGCAAATGCTGTTTTTTATAAAAATTGATATCTTTATAGCAAGGGATCGCTTCTCCCGTTTCCGGATCATGATATAGCAGACGATCTACCAATTTCCCACCCATTACATGTTCCTTTACGATATCTTCCGCGTCTTCCGGTTTTACCCTGCAGTAAAAAGTATCGTTCGGGCTCATGATAACGATAGGTCCCATTTCACAAAATCCCTGACATCCGGTTTCGATGACTTTGACTTGTTCTTCCAAATTGTTTTCCTTTAAGAGAGCAACGATCGCTTCTTTTACTTTTGCAGAACCGGAAGAAGTACAACCACCGTGACAGATTCGGATATCGATGGGATTTTTTTTCTTTTCTTCCGAAACTTTCGATTGAATCGATAATAAATCTTCCCAAGTTTTTACCACCAAAGTTCTTACCTCCTGTAACATTCCTGATTTCCTATCTTATTGGTATCCTCTTTTTCTATCCTCTTTTTATTTTTCTATTCGTATTTTTCCAAAATATCTTTGACTTGGTCCGGTGTCAATCTGCCGTAGGTATCTTCGTTGATCATCATGACCGGAGCCAGCCCACACGCGCCGATACAATTAACGGTTTCCAATGTGAATTTTTCATCCTCTGTGGTTTGTCCGGGTCCGATCTGCAATTCATCCTGCAGCCGTTCCAATATTTTTTTGGAACCTCTTACATGACATGCTGTGCCTCTACAGACTTTAATGACATACTTTCCTCTGGGATTCAAATGGAATTGCGCATAAAACGTAGCTACCCCATAGATCTCACTGTAGTCAATGTCCAGTATTTCACCGATTTCCCGCATCGCATCTTCCGGCAAATAGCCCAAAAGATTCTGTACTCTCTGCAAAACAGGAATCAATGCACCCTTTTCTCCTTGGTATTCTTCCAGGATGCTGTAAAATTCTTCTGAAAATTTTTTCTTTTTTGCATCGCAGTTACAGCTCATATTTTCACTCCTTTAAATCAATAGAGATAAATTTTTTTACTCCGCTAGGCGTACCTATTCCCCATTATAACGCATTCAAAAATAATTTGCTATCATAATTTATTTTTTATCAGTTTCCGTTAATTTTTTAATTAACATGCAAAAAAAGGCAGAAAACTGCCCTTTTTTCCTGCCTTTTTGTCCCATTTGTCGATCATTTGGTTCGGATTTTCCATAACTTTTCATAAAAAAAGAAAACAGCCTAAGCTGTTTTCTTTTTTATTTACATTACAATATCTTTGATTTTCATCAGCCGTGTGATATTGGCTCTTTCATTTTCTTCCAGCTTCATACTGATATAGCGGATGCTTTCTTCCATATCGGGAATCATGATATATTCCAGAGCATTGACACGCCGTCTGGTTTTTTGGATATCCTTTGCCATGATCTGGCAAGCCTTTTCCATTTCTGCCAAACGGATCAGTTTCGGCATCAGATCCCGCAAGATCTCAATGGCATTGTCCAGTTCGCCGGAAGTTTCGGCAAACCCGTAAGGATACAGCGCTGTGTCTGCGTTTTCTCCATCTTTTTCGATCACCATTTCGATCTTTGGCACCTTAACGCTCATGATATTGGCTGTTTCAATATCGATCTTGCCTTTGACCACCGGATACATCAAGCTTTCTTCCATCACCCGTTCCGAGACCATGGCTTTGGCCACAATAAAGTTCGCAAAAGCTTCCTGCAGCTCTTTTTCCACTTCTCGCCTCAGCTTTTCATTTTCACGGATCATGGTCACGAACCGTTTGACCAGTTCGTCCTGTTTATCCTTTAAAAGCTTGTGCCCTCTTTTGGCTGTTCTGATCCTGCCTTTTAAATTGTTCAGCTCCATTCGGGTAGGGCTTACATTGGTTTTCACTATTCATCCCCGCCTTTTGGAAGATATTTTTCAATATATTCCTCTTTGATACGTTTTAATTCCGCTTTTGGTAAGATCGTCAACAGATCCCAGCCGATGCTTAAGGTTTCTTCAATGCTTCTGTCGGTTCTGTCCCCTTGAGAAACATAGATCTTTTCGAATTCATCCGCAAATTTTGCGTAGAAAAGGTCTGTTTCGCTCAAAGCAGCTTCCCCTAAGATCGCAGCCAAGTCTTTGGCTTCTTTCCCTCTCGCATAAGCGGCGAAAAGCTGATTCATGGTATCCGCATGGTCTTCTCTGGTCTTTCCGACACCGATCCCTTTGTCTTTCAAACGGGACAGAGACGGCAAAACGTCGATCGGCGGATTGATCCCTTTTCTGTATAAGTCCATGTTCAGGATGATCTGCCCTTCTGTGATATACCCTGTTAAGTCAGGGATCGGATGGGTCTTATCGCCTTCCGGCATGGTCAAAATCGGGATCTGGGTAATGGAACCCGGTTTTCCTTTCAAACGGCCGGCTCTTTCATAAATGGTAGATAAGTCGGTATACATATACCCTGGATAACCACGACGGCCCGGCACTTCTTTTCTGGCCGCGGAAACTTCACGAAGAGCGTTGCAGTAGTTGGTCATATCGGTGATAATAACCAATACATGCATTCCTTTTTCATAAGCCAGATATTCTGCCGCTGTCAGCGCGATACGAGGGGTGGAGATACGTTCGATAACCGGATCGTTCGCTAAATTGATATACAGAACGCTTCTGTCGATAGCCCCTGTTTTTTGGAAGTCTTCAATAAAGAAGTTTGCTTCTTCATAGGTGATCCCCAAAGCGGCAAATACAACCGCAAAGTTGGAATCGGAGGTCAATACCTTTGCCTGTCTTGCGATCTGCGCAGCCAATTCGGAGTGCGGCAGACCGGAAGCGGAAAAGATCGGTAATTTTTGTCCTCTAACCAAAGTGTTCAAACCGT
The DNA here is from genome assembly GCA_016288255.1 of Bacillota bacterium. Classification (GTDB taxonomy): domain Bacteria; phylum Bacillota; class Tb-RUG-66; order Tb-RUG-66; family Tb-RUG-66; genus Tb-RUG-66. The sequence goes on along the minus strand of JAEEYS010000108.1, from coordinate 2,044 downwards.
CAATAGAAGAGATCCCTGTTTGAATAAATTCTTCCGGATAGTCTCTGGCAGCGGGGTTGATCGGGCTGCCGTTGATGTCCAATCTCTTTTCCGGAATGATATCCGGACCGCCATCCTTCGGATGACCGAATCCGTCAAATACTCTGCCCAGCATATCCAAAGATACGGCAAGTTCGATCCCTTTGCCTAAAAAACGGATCTTGCTGTCTTTTAAGTTGATCCCGCTGGAACCTTCAAACAGCTGCACCAAAGCGTTGTCGCCGTCTACTTCCAGTACCTTACCGCGTCTTAATTCATTATTGCCGATTTCAATTTCAACCAATTCATCATATTGTACGCCGGATACTTTTTCTACCAGCATCAGCGGCCCTACAATTTCTTTCGCAGTTCTATATTCCTTCAGCATTTATCTTCCCCCTTCCGGAAGCAGGGCATTGATTTCTTCCTTGATTTGATCTTTGATCGCAACGATTTCGCTCAATCTTTCTTCTTCCACATATTTCATTCTGGAGATCGCTTCTCTGACAGGAAGCTGGATCAATTCATTCAAAGGTGCCCCTTCTTCGATCGCTTTCATCGCTTCATCCCGATAGGTCAAAACAACTTTTAACATTTCAAACTGTTTTTGCAAAGAAGCGAAGGTATCCACATCATGGAACGCATTTTGGTGCAAATAGTCTTCACGAATGGATTTCGCTACTTCCAGTTTTAATCTGTCACGGCTGGACAACGCGTCCAAACCGACCAAACGAACGATTTCCTGCAATTCGGATTCTTCCTGCAGTAAGGTCATAGCTTCCATTCTGTATTTGCCCCATTCCGCGTCGACGTTTGCATTCAGCCATTCTTCAATGGTATTCAAATATAAGGAATAGCTGGTCAACCAGTGGATTGCCGGGAAGTGTCTTGCATAAGCCAGGGAGGAATCCAAAGCCCAGAATACCTTAACAACACGAAGGGTAGCCTGAGTTACCGGTTCGGATAAGTCCCCGCCCGGAGGGCTAACTGCGCCAACAACGGTCAAAGCACCGATTCTTTCGTCTGTGCCGTTGCAGACCACTTTACCGGCTCTTTCATAGAATTCTGCCAAACGAGATGCCAAGTAAGCCGGATAACCTTCTTCACCGGGCATTTCTTCCAAACGGCCGGACATTTCTCTCAAAGCTTCCGCCCAACGAGAAGTGGAGTCGGCCATGAGCGCTACGCTGTAACCCATATCTCTGAAATATTCCGCAATGGTGATCCCTGTATAGATAGAAGCTTCACGAGCCGCAACCGGCATGTTGGATGTATTGGCGATCAAGATGGTTCTCTTCATCAAAGGTTCGCCTGTTTTCGGGTCCTTCAATTCCGGGAATTCCATCAAAACGTCTGTCATTTCGTTCCCGCGTTCCCCGCAGCCGATATAAACAACGATATCTGCGTCGGCCCATTTTGCCAGCTGATGCTGTACAACGGTCTTGCCGCTGCCGAAAGGACCCGGGATACAAGCTGTCCCGCCTTTTGCTACCGGGAAGAATACGTCGATAACTCTCTGTCCCGTTGTCATCGGTTCTGTAGGCGGTAATTTTTCTTTATAAGGCCGAATCTTTCTAACCGGCCATTTTTGCAGCATTTGTATTTCTTGATCTCCATTTTCTGTTTCGATCACAGCAATGGTTTCCGTAATGGTAAATTCACCGGATTTGATTTCTTTGACTGTACCTTCTATCCCATTCGGCACCATGATCTTATGGTTGATGATAATGGTTTCCTGTACTTCTCCTAAGAAGTCACCGGCTTTCACCTGATCCCCTACTTTTGCCAAAGGTTTGAAGTCCCATTTTTTGCTTCTGCTTAAAATATCTACTTCCAAACCTTTTCCAATAAAGTCACCTGCTTTTTCCTGCAACACTTCCAAAGGACGTTGGATACCATCGAAGATTTCTCCTACCATCCCGGGAGCTAATTCCACACTCAGAGGCATGCCCGTGGATTCTACCGGGTCTCCAGGACTCAAACCGGCAGTTTCTTCATATACCTGAATAGACGCAATATCGTCTCT
>JAEEYS010000107.1 GCA_016288255.1 Bacillota bacterium | reverse complement strand
TTGCTGCCGTCAATCAGTATGACAGGATCAAATTGGCAAAAAAAACGGAGAAAGAGAGAGAATCCGATTCCTTTTATGAAGCAGTCGTAAAGATCGGCGGGACGACACCCCTTGAAAACGGGGCGTTTCTCTGTGTGAAGCGGCTCTTAAGAAAACCGGAAACGGAAAAAATTTGGCTTCAGGGAAAAAATACATACTGCATTTATATAGATTATGATAAAATAAGAAATAAGTCTCTTCTCTTACGCTACAGAAAGCCGGGAGACAAAATGATGCCTTTGGGGCTTAAGGGGAACAAAAAGATCAAGGATATCTTTATTGATAAAAAGATACCGAAGGAAAAACGGGATACCTGGCCGATCTTGGCAGACGGGGAGCAGATCGTCTGGCTGGTGGGACTGGCGGAAGAGGAAAACTATAAAATCACGGAAGAAACAAAAGAAATGGTAAAAATAACTTATCTGGAAGGGGGAGAGCCGCTTGATCCATGATATCAAAAAGGTTTTGATCATGAAAGAAGATATTGCGGCAAGGATCCAGGAACTGGGACAGGAGATCACGAAAAAATATCGGGGAAAAGAACTGGTCATAGTAGGTGTGTTAAAAGGTTCTTTTATCTTTATGGCAGATTTGGTCAGAGCGATCGAAATACCTCTTCAGGTGGAATTTGTGGAATTGTCCAGCTACGGCATGGGAACAGAATCTTCCGGGACGATCACAGTCAGAAAAGACATTTCAAGGGATTTGAAAGGCGAAGAAGTTTTGATCGTGGAAGATATCATCGATACGGGACATACGATGGCGTTTTTAAAGGAACATTTAGAACAAAAGGGAGCCGCTTCTGTTTCGATCTGTGCTTTTTTGGATAAAGCGCAAAGGCGGGAAGCAAAGATAAAAGCGGATTATGTGGGTTTTTCCGTGCCCAATGAATTTATTGTGGGATACGGACTGGATTATGGGGAAAAATATCGCAACCTGCCCTATGTGGGCGTGTTGAAAGAAGAAATCTATCAAAAGGGAAAATAAGGATGTTTTCGTAAAACTTTCTTTTTAAAGCGGGGAAAAAGAGAGTTTGTCATACGGAAAGAAACATGCTATAATAGTTTTCACATTGTTTTTCTTGCATAAAAATTTTGTAAAATCAAATTTTGCAAAAAAGAAGAGAAAAAATGAGGGGAATCACTATAAATTTTTACGATTTATGGTATCATAATATTGTTATCACAAAAAGGAGGTAGTGACTTGAAATATTTCAGAGCAGCCAGCTTTTGGATCATCATCCTGATCGGATTCTTTATGTTGTCCCGTTTCGCGACGAACATCAATGAAGAAATATATGAACCTACTTGGAACGAATTCCGACAGGATATTCAAGATAAAAACATCGCAAAATTATCTATTTCGGAAAATATCGTTTCCGGCCTTTATATTGAAAAACAAGGTGTAAAAAATAAACCGTTTCAAATATATGTACCATCTGTAGAAATTTTATACAACGAATTGGAACGCTATGCGCCGGAGATCCCGCAGGATTATAATCCGCCGCAAACGACGCCCTGGTGGTATTCACTGCTTCCGACTTTGATCATGGTCATTTTGTTGGCCGGTATTTGGATCTTCTTTATGAACCAGGCGCAAAACGGCGGCGGCGGCAAAATGATGACTTTTGGAAAGAGCAGAGCGCGGCTTTATGTGGAGAACAACATGAAAGTCACGTTTAAAGACGTAGCCGGCGTGGACGAAGAAGAGGAAGAACTGCAGGAAATCGTGGAATTTTTAAGAAATCCCAGAAAGTTTGCGGAACTGGGCGCAAGGATCCCGAAGGGTGTTCTTTTGATGGGCCCTCCCGGGACCGGTAAAACGCTCTTGGCCCGGGCTGTGGCAGGGGAAGCGGGCGTGCCGTTTTTCAGCATCAGCGGTTCCGATTTTGTGGAAATGTTCGTTGGGGTAGGTGCTTCCAGAGTCAGAGACTTGTTTGACAACGCAAAGAAAAACGCCCCTTGTATCGTATTTGTGGATGAAATCGACGCAGTAGGCCGGCACAGAGGCGCAGGCTTAGGCGGCGGACATGATGAAAGAGAACAGACACTCAATCAGCTTTTGGTAGAAATGGATGGATTTGATGCCAACAGAGGCATCATTATCATTGCGGCTACCAACAGACCGGATATATTGGACCCCGCTCTTTTAAGACCGGGTCGGTTTGACAGACAGATCATTGTAGATGCACCGGACGTAAAGGGCAGAGAAGAAATTTTGAAAGTGCATTCCAAAAACAAACCGCTGGCGCCGGACGTAGACCTCAAGGTATTGGCAAGAGGAACACCCGGCTTTACGGGAGCGGACTTAGAAAACCTCTTTAACGAAGGCGCCCTTTTATCTGCCAGAAGAGGGAAGAAACAAATCGGGCTGGAAGAATTGGAAGAAGCCATCACAAGAGTGATCGCGGGACCGGAAAAGAAAAGCCGTGTCATGAGTAAAAAAGAAAAAGAGCTGACGGCGTTCCATGAAGCAGGCCATGCGGTAGTGGCGGAAATGCTGCCCAATACGGATCCCGTCCATCAGATCTCCATTATCCCCAGAGGCAGAGCCGGCGGATATACTTTGGTATTGCCGGAAGAAGACAAGAGTTATATGTCCAGGACCGATCTTTATGAAACCATCACTTGGGCCATGGGAGGCCGAGCAGCGGAAGAGCTGATCTTAAAAGAGATCTCTACCGGCGCTTCCAATGATATCGAAAGAGCGACTTCTTTGGCCAACAAAATGGTGAAACAATACGGTATGAGCCAATTAGGGCCGATGGCTTTCGGCGATAACAACGGAGAAGTCTTTTTAGGAAAAGAACTTGGCCATACCAGAAATTACAGCGACGAAGTAGCCTATGAGATCGACAAGGAAGTTATGGGCATCATTACCAAATGCTATCAGGACGCGATCCGGATCTTAACGGAAAATGAAGAAGGACTGCGCCGTGTAGCGGATGCGCTTTTGGAAAAAGAAACGCTGGACGGAAAAGAATTCTTAGAAGTGTTCTATCATAAACCAGTAGAAGAAGAAAAATCGGCGGAAGGATCTGTGGAAACGGTATCGGACCAAGCGGAAGAAGAGAAACAAGAAGAAAGTCAAAAAATAGAGCAAGCAATAGAAAAAGCAGGATTGCTTCACCCGGAAGACATATTGGCGAAGCAAGAGGGAGACTCGTTCCCGCCGAAGTTATAAAATAAAGAGAAATCAAATGACCCACTGTCGTCTTTTATTGAGAGAAATAGTGGGTCATCTTTTTTACAGGTTTTTGTGTCGCAAAGCAGGTTTTTTTTGAAAAAAGTCGAAAACAATAGGCGATGTAAAAGAATTTTGACAAGGAAAAGCCCAAAATGGAAAGAGTTTTTGCTGGACAATCTTTTTTTCCTGCATTATGCTTGAGGCAGATAAGGCAAAGGAGATAGGGGTATGGATATAGGAGAAAAGTGCAGAAAAGCGAGATCAGCGGCGGGACTGACGCAGGAAAAAGCGGCAGAGGCGCTGGGTGTTACCAGACAAACTATTTCAAACTGGGAAAACAACAAATCTTATCCGGATATCGTCAGCGTCGTTAAAATGAGCGACCTTTATGCCATTAGCTTAGACAGCCTTTTAAAGGAGGAAAAAAGCATGTCAGATTATTTGGAATATCTTGATGAGAGCACAAATGTCGTAAAAAGCAAAAGAAAACTGACAAAAATAATACAGATCGGCATTTACTTAGTGATATGGGCGGCGGCGATTTTATCTTTTTGGATCGTTTCCGCGCCAAGTGACGCAATGGGCTATTCTTTGATCGTATTTTATGTGATATTGCCTGTGACAACGGTGATCTTGTCCTTTCTGATCGGAAAAGACAAGGGGTGGGGCAGAGTAAAATGGATGATGCCTTTGTTTTTTGGAGTCATGTATATGCTGGCAGAATACGCGACATTCAGCCTTGCCAATATGACCGCGTTCCATAAATACAATATGCCGGAATTTTCTATGCTTCTTACGGGAGCGGTTTTGTCGCTGATCGGGCTGGGGATCGGCAAGGTCATAAATAGCTCTTGCAAAAATTCGATTTCAGGGTAAGATAGAAATAGATAACGGAGGCGCACGCAATGGAAGAAATCACTTTATACCGTTTGGTTCGAAAAGATAAAATCAAAAGTTATCAAAAAGACGGGCTGTTCTTTGCGGGAGAGACCGCGGAGGATCTGTTTGTGCCAAAGGTCAGAGTCAACGCGCTGGTGGCCTATTTTCAGCCTTTGGGAAAAGAGTGGTTTTCGGCAAAGATGATGAAAGACCACGATTGGATCTCTTTTACGACCAGGAGAGAGGGACTTTTGGTGGCAAACGGAGATTTAGCGGAAGTATTGAAAACAGGAATGGGAAAGACCGGCAAGCAAAAAGATTTTCTGCGGGAAATAGAGAAACTGTATCTGGATTCGCTGATACCTATCGAAGCGTATCGGTTTGGCACGTATCGCCTGCCGGAAGTGCTGGTCCCGAGAGAAATTTTGCCGTCAGAGATCCATTCTTCTGCCGAAAAAGATAAAATAGGGAGCCTTTTATATGGGAATGAAACGCTGTATTATGAAAAAAGCTTAGAAGATTTGATCGAAGAGGAAGAAAGATTGAAAAAGGCTTTTTTGTTTACACTCTATCAAAAAGGAGTGGAAAAGGGGCTTTTGACCATCATCAACATGCGTGTGATCGACGGAAAACGGTTTTATCTGTTTTACAGCAAGTCAAAAAACAAGGTATACAGTTTCTTTTGCCCGGAAGAGATAGAAACGCTTTTGCCTTTTTAAAGGAGTGCTTGAGATGAGTAAAAAGGAAGAGATTCTTTCTGTTTTAAAACAACATCCGGAAGAATTTATTTCCGGGGAAAAATTGAGTGAGATGTTCCAGGTTTCCAGAACCGCGATTTGGAAGCATATCAATACATTGAGAAAAGAAGGATACGAGATCGATTCTGTGACCAACAAGGGGTATTTTTTAAAAACGAATCCCAATCGGATCGATGAGGACAGGCTTCGTCCTTTGGTCTCTTATTTTTCTTATTTGGAAGAAGCGGATTCCACCAACCATGTCTGCAAACGTCTGTGGGAAGAAGGAAAGCCGGACTTTAGTCTGGTGATCGCGGAAGAGCAGACCAAAGGGAAGGGCAGAATGGGGCGGGAATGGATCGCGCCAAAGGGTTCCGGCCTTTTTATGAGTTTTTTGTTCCGCCCGGATATGATGACAGAGCAGGTAACTTTTATCACCCTGACCACAGGGCTTTGCGTTGCCAACGCCATCCAAAAAATAACGGGACTGGATACCAAGATCAAGTGGCCCAACGATGTGATCATCAACGGGAAAAAAGTTTGCGGCATCTTGGCGGAGTTAAGCGGCGAATTGGGACGCGTGGATTATGTGGTCGTGGGGATCGGGATCAATATCAATTTAAAGAAAGAGGATTTAGCGGAAGAGCTAAAGCAAAAAGCCACTTCTCTCTTGATCGAACGGGGGGAAGAGGTGGACAGAACGTCTTTGGCAGAGCAGGTCATTTTAGAGATGAAGCAAAAGATGGACTTTCGGAAAAATTTTGATAAAGACGCGATTCTAAAAGAATATAGAGAAAAATGCGTGACCCTGCACAAAGAAGTCAAGGTCATCACTCCTTGGGAAAGCTTTTTTGGAAAAGCGGTGGATATCGGAGAAAACGGAAATTTGGTGATCGAAAAAGCGGACGGCACCAAACGGGAAGTGATGGCAGGGGATGTTTCTGTCAGAGGAATGGAAGGATATCTGTAAAAAGCGGGAGCGATCCTGCTTTTTTTATGGACAAGAGAAGAAAAGGGATAGGAATGAAAGAAAAAGGATGATAAAAATGCGGTTGGGAACCATTGATTTGGCGGCGCGGGTCTTTCCGGCGCCTATGGCGGGGATCACTGATCGGGTCTATCGAAGAATCCTTCATGAAACGGGCAGTCCCCTGACCTATACGGAAATGATCAGCGTCAACGGCCTACACTATAACAACAAAACCACATTTGATATGTTAAAAACGCTGCCGGAAGAAGAGGGGCTTGTTATGGTGCAGCTCTTTGGCAGAGATCCCGAGCGTATGCGGGAAGCGGTGGAGCGGATAGAGGAGATCCCGTTTTTGGGGATCGATATCAATATGGGATGCCCCGCGCCCAAAATCGTGAAAAACGGGGAAGGAAGCGCTTTGCTATTAGAGCCGGATATGGCTTTTCGGTTGGTTGCGGCTGCCAAAAAAGGCACAAAAAAACCGGTGACGGTCAAAATGCGGCTGGGTTATTCCAAAGATCAAATCTGCGCGGTGGAGTTCGCGAA
>JAEEYS010000106.1 GCA_016288255.1 Bacillota bacterium | reverse complement strand
TATTTAATGTCGAGCCTGATTCTTTTAATTCATTTTTTGATGCTATCTATTGGGCGACAGTTTCTTTGACAACAGTGGGATATGGAGATATCTACCCTGTGTCAGCAATGGGGCGAATTATTACAATGGTGTCATCTATACTCGGAATCGCAATTGTTGCTCTTCCTGCTGGCATTATTACAGCTGGCTATATGAGCGAAATTCAAAAAAATGACAATGTAATATAAGAAAAATATTTACATCTATACCAGATGCTGAAACGGGATGAAAACAACAAAAGAAAATGGTTTGAAATGCTTGACAAGCAGGAAAGGGTACGATACACTATAAATAGTTAGATTAAGCTAACTATTTATTTTCCCCTAAAGTTAGTTTAAACTAATTCAAACTGTTTGCAGAAAAAGGACAACGCAAAAGCAGTTGTCTGGTGCAGCTAAAAACGGCTACTATTCTGGTATTTTGGCTGAGGAGAGCAGGACCTACCTTTAAATGTGACTGCCGGACTTTGGCCAAAAACCAAAATAATAACAAAATAAATTCTCCTCATTAACTTATTTTATTTTTCCGTTTAACCTTTTAGCAGACATTGTTACAAGATTAGACAGTTTAGCCCAAACAAAAAAGACGCTTTAGCGTCTTTTTTGTTTTTCTGATGAGATCCTATGAAAATCAAAAGACCTCTATCCTGTGATACAAAACAGAGGTCCTCTTTTTATTTTTTCTTTTTATACCCGTCTTTTAGGGGAATGATACGATTAAAGGTATTTTCATGTTTGTTGTCTAGGCAATAATACCCCATTCTGACAAATTGGAAACGGTCTCCCTCTTTGGCGTCTTTTAAGGAAGGTTCCAATTTAGCATGCTTTTTGACCACCAGAGCATCCGGGTTCAAAAAGTCTTTGAAATTTTTGTCTTCCGGCATATCCGCCACATTTTCAATGGTAAACAGGTGGTCGTATAAATGAAGTTCCCGTTCAATAGCGTATTCTTCCGATACCCAATGCACAACGCCTCTGACTTTTCGGCCGTCGGCGGGGTTTTTACCGATGGTATCCAGATCCGCAGAACAGATCAATTCTTTGGGATTTCCGTCTTCATCCAGTATCACTTCTTCACATTTGATGATAAAAGCGCCCATGAGCCGAACTTCTCCGTCGGGTTTTAACCGCTGATATTTTGGCGGCGGTACCATGGCAAAGTCAGACGCTTCGATATAAATATTTTTGGTCAAGGGCAGCTTGCGGGTGCCCTGTGTGGGATCTTCCGGGTTGTTGCTGACTTCCACCCAGATCACATCTTGTTCCTTTGGAAAATTCCGTATAATGACTTTTAAAGGTTCTGTAACAGCCATGCGGCGCAGAGCGGTTTTATTCAATTCTTCTCTGGCGCAGCTGTTTAACATCTCGATATCCACTAAGCTGTTGGCTTTGGAAACGCCGGCCCGTTTGATAAATTCAAAAATGGTGGAGGGAGAAAACCCTCTTCTTCTCAAAGCGGACAGTGTGGGGAGTCTGGGATCGTCCCATCCGTCTACCATACCGGTTTCCACCAGTTCCCGCAGATAACGTTTGCTCATGACCGTATGGGTGATATTGAGCCGTGCGAATTCATATTGGTGCGGTCTGGGATCAAACCCGATGTTTTCTACCACCCAGTTATAGAGAGGGCGGTGATTTTCAAATTCCAAAGAACAAAGGGAATGACTGATCCCTTCCAGCGCGTCTTGGATAGGGTGCGCGTAATCATATAAAGGATAGATGCACCATTTGTTTCCCTGTCTGTGGTGGTTAACATGAACGATACGATAAATAGCGGGATCCCGCATGTTCATATTGGGAGAAGACATATCGATCTTGGCGCGCAAAACTTTGGCGCCGTCCGGATATTTGCCTTCTTTCATATTTTCAAAAAGTTCCAAATTTTCTTCTACGCTTCTGTCTCGATAAGGGCTGTTTTTGCCCGGCTTTGTCAAAGTGCCGCGGTATTCCCGCATTTCTTCCGGGGTCAGATCACAAACGTAGGCCTTGCCTTCCCGAATGAGTTTTACGGCATATTCATAGCATTTATCAAAATAATCCGAACCGTAAAAAACATGATCCGGTTCTTTGCCGATCAGCCAAGTCAGGTCTTCATGGATAGAACGGACAAAGTCTTCATTTTCTTTGACCGGATTGGTGTCATCATAACGAAGATTGAATTCTCCGCCGTATTTTTGCGCAGTGGTAAAATTGATCCAGATGGCTTTGGCACTGCCGATATGAAGGCAGCCGTTGGGTTCCGGCGGAAAACGAGTGTGGATCTTTGTCACTCTGCCTTCAGCTAAATCACTGTCGATAATATCATGGATAAAATTTTCATTGTTATTTTTTTCTTCCATCCGTCTACTTCTCCTGTGGTCAGTCTCTTACTATAGCCCAAAAAGAGGGCTATAATCTCATTTTAGTGTATCATTCTGAGCGGTTTCTTTCAACTATTTCTTATATGGAGAAAAACAGAACCCCTTTTTCTAGGATTACCTAGAAAGATGGTTTTAGTCAAAAAAGGGAGCCATTCGCATGAAAAACAATACAAAAAGTAGAATTTTTATAGAGCAAATCAGATGACAGCAGACAAACGGGAAAAAATACATTATAATAAAAGAGACAATACTAATAAAAAGGAGAGCAAAGAATCATGGTAAAAATGACAGTTTTATACACATTGGCAGACGATATGGATTATGATGCATTTATTGAATGGAGAAAAGTAGAAGGCGAAGCTGAAAATACAGCGGATCCCGGCGTTATCAAAACAGACTGCTATACGATCAAAAGGATCATCGACAATGATTTGAATGAAGCAGAAGTAGAATATCAATTCATTACGGAAATCTATTATGAAACTATGCAGGATCTGGAAAACGCATTCTTTAACGAAAAAACATTTGAAAGCTTGCGGAACACACCGTGGAAAACTTCCAAACGGATCTTTACGATCGCCGAACCTTTGACAGAAACGATCGTCATTGAAAAATAATTGAGGATAAAAATAGGGCAGCAGAGCTATTTTGCTCTGCTGTTTTTTTGCTACGGGCTAAAAAGAGGACGGAGAGAAGGTTGTTTCCGCAAGGTTGGCATGGACTTTTTTTTACTTTCCTCCTATAATACTATTAAGAGGTGAAAAGAAAAAATGAGCGTGATTTATCGTAAATACATGGGATTCAGAACAGCCTTTACTTTGATCGGCGCCGTCTTTTTTGTGTATGGATACGCTTATAAAATATACTGGTCTTTGTGGCTCGGTGTGATCTTATGGATCGCCGCGATCTATATAGGTGTGAAAAAATGCAGCTGTCCCAAATGCGGCTCCACCAGCGTGATCAATTTATTGAGGACAAAAGAGAATATGATCGAATGTCCTAAATGTGAAGAAAAAATCAAATTGCTATAAAAAGCTATCTTTGAAAAAAGATAGCTTTTTAAATTAAAAAAACTTTTATAAAGAACACTTTTCATAAAAAAATATTATTTTAGGACAAAAAAAGACAAAATCCGACAAAGAAAAACGACTTTTTATTGTGGCATTTTTGGGGTTTTGTTATAATACAAATTGGCTGCAATGCGGACAACAATGAGGATTCAAAGGGGAATTAGATGTTTAAAAAATATTGGCACGATTTACAAAATGAGTTTTCAGGATATAATAGTACTTTTTTGATGAAAGATTTGATGGCGGGGCTCACGGTAACGGCAGTGGCGCTGCCGTTAGCCATCGCGTTTGGGATCAGCAGCGGAGCGGATGCCGCTGCCGGTATCGTGACCGCTATTTTGGCAGGATTGGTCATGAGCCTTCTAAGCGGCGCTTTTTATCAAATTTCGGGACCTACAGGGGCCATGGCGGCCATTTTGGTTTCAGTCGTGGCTGCTTACGGACTGGAAGGCGTTTTTATCGCGACTTTTTTTGCAGGGATCTTATTGATCCTGGCCGGTATTTTTCATTTGGGAAACTTGACCAATTTCATTCCGGCGCCGGTCATTACCGGATTCACTTCGGGGATTGCGCTGATCATTGCTTTGGGTCAGGTGGATAATCTGTTTGGCGTGGTATCGGAGGGCGAAAATGCGGTAGAAAAATTATTAAGTTATTTCACTTTGGGATTCCATCCCAATTGGGCAGCCTTGGGGAT
>JAEEYS010000105.1 GCA_016288255.1 Bacillota bacterium | reverse complement strand
TGTGTTCTTGGACGGCAGAGACGTTCCGCCTACCAGCGGCAAAGAATATGTCAGAGAATTGACGGAAAAGATCAAAGAGATCGGTATCGGTAAAATCGCTACTATAAGCGGCCGGTATTATGCGATGGACAGGGATAAACGCTGGGACAGAGTGGAACTGGCATACAATGCCATGACACAGGGAGTCGGAAACAGCGGCAAGGATCCGGTAGAAGCGGTAGAGAGGTCTTATGAACAAAACGTGACGGATGAATTCGTATACCCGACGGTCATGACAGACGATACGGGCGCGCCGGTGGGTCTGGTAAAAGAAAAAGATGTAATGCTCTTTTATAATTTCAGACCGGACAGAGCAAGAGAACTGACCCGCGCTTTTACGGAACAAGAATTTAACAGCTTTGAAAGAGCCAAAGGATTTTTGGATCCCACTTTTTTGTGTATGACGCAATATGAAGAAGATTTAAAAAATGTTTCCATTATTTATCAAAGTACGTATTTACAAAACACTTTCGGTGCTGTATTATCTAATAATGGGTTGAGACAACTCCGCATTGCGGAAACAGAAAAATATGCCCATGTGACCTATTTTTTAAACGGCGGCAACGAAGAAGTGATGGAAGGGGAAGATCGTATCTTGGTGCCTTCTCCCAAAGTTGCGACGTATGATTTAAAACCGGAAATGAGCGCTTATGAGGTAACGGAAAAGGTAATGGGGGCCATTGAGGAAGGCAAATATGATTTTATCGTATTGAATTTTGCCAATCCGGATATGGTGGGACATACGGGAAACTTTGAAGCAGCCACAAAAGCGGTGGAAACCATAGACAGTCTCATGGGACAAGTCGTTTCCAAAATAATCGGGAAAAAGGGGACCATGTTTATCACGGCAGATCATGGCAACGCGGAATATATGCTGGATGAAGAAGGCAATGTAGTCACTTCTCATTCGACAAATAGGGTTCCTTTTATCATTATAAACAAACATCAATACCAATTAAGGTCAGGTAGGCTGGCAGATATTGCTCCTACAATTCTTCAAATATTAAATATTGAAAAACCGGCAGAAATGACGGGTGAATCTTTGATCGTCAAAGAGGAGGATTAAAAAAACATGAGTATTATTTATGATGTATTGGGCAGAGAAGTGATTGATTCCAGAGGGAATCCCACAGTAGAAGTAGAAGTGGTATTGGAAGACGGCACTTTAGGCAGAGCCATCGTTCCATCCGGCGCTTCCACAGGTCAGTTTGAAGCAGTGGAATTAAGAGACGGAGACAAATCCAGATTTATGGGCAAAGGCGTTTTACAGGCTGTAAAGAATGTCAATGAAATCATTGCGGAAGAAATCATCGGTATGGATGCTTTGGATCAAGTGGAAATCGATAATGTACTGCTTGCGTTAGACGGTACACCGAACAAAGGGAAATTAGGCGCCAATGCTATTTTAGGCGTTTCCTTAGCAGTTGCCAGAGCAGCAGCCAATTATTTAGGAATAGAACTTTATCAGTATCTGGGCGGCCCCAATGCAAAAACATTGCCGGTTCCCATGATGAACATTTTAAACGGGGGCAAACATGCAGACAACAACGTGGATATCCAGGAATTCATGATCGTTCCTTTCGGTGCAGACAGCTTTAGAGAAGCTTTGAGAATGGGCTGTGAAATTTTCCACAACTTAAGAAAAGTACTGCAGGATAAAAGAATGAATACTTCCGTTGGAGATGAAGGCGGATTCGCTCCAAACTTATCCTCCAATGAAGAAGCGATCGAAGTTATCGTAGAAGCGATCAAAGCAGCAGGCTATGTGCCGGGAGAACAAGTAGGGATCGCTTTGGACGTCGCTTCCACCGAAATCTATAAAGACGGTAAATACATCTTTACGGGTGAAGGATTGGAACGCACCAGAGAAGATATGGTAGCATATTATGAATATTTAGCAGGGCGTTATCCGGTCATCTCCATTGAAGACGGTATGGCAGAAGAAGACTGGGAAGGCTGGGATATGTTGACCAAACGGTTGGGAGACAGAGTACAGCTGGTTGGCGATGACTTGTTCGTAACCAATACAGCACGGCTGAAAAAAGGGATCGATCTGGGTGTAGCAAATTCTGTTTTGGTAAAAGTAAATCAGATCGGCACATTGACGGAAACCTTAGATACCATCCAAATGGCATTGAGAGCCGGCTATACTGCCGTTATCTCTCACAGAAGCGGTGAAACGGAAGATACGACCATTGCGGACTTGTCCGTAGCGATGAACGCAGGACAGATCAAGACCGGTGCGCCTTCCAGAACAGACCGGGTAGCAAAATACAATCAGCTTCTTCGGATCGAAGAAAACTTGGGAGATACCAGTATTTATCCCGGGATTTCCGCATTTAAGATCAAAAGATAGATAGATCGCGCTAAAGATAAGCAATACGAAAAATTGCTTATCTTTAGCCAAACAATAAAAAAAGAATAGAGAAAGATTTTTTAAGTAGATATGTTGGCTTAGAAGAGAGAACCATGTGATATATCGCAACGCAATCAAAAACAGCAGAAAGAATAGGAATATAAAAAGAAATCAAATCTTTCTGCAAGATAAAGTTGTTATTTTAAAAAGATTATGTTAAAATAACACTGATATTTTAACGTGGAGGTGTCTGAGAACATGCTGGACATAGTATTGATGGTAATACACGTGATCGTGTGCCTGGTATTGATCGCCTCAATCCTGTTACAGTCAGGGAAAGCAGCGGGTTTATCCGGTTCCATTGCCGGCGGGGCAGAAACTTTTTTCGGTAAGAAAAAAGGTTTGGATCCTTTGTTGACAAAAGTCACTACAATTTCGGCAATCGTCTTTATTATTACATCTTTGGCTTTGGCTATAGTTTAAAATTGTGGCGATAGGATAGTTTAAAAATTAAGCTTAACAAATATCACTTCAACTTTTGGTTGGAGTGTTTGTTTGTGTAAATAATTCGTAAATAACATTATTATTTTCATTATTTTAAGGGAGGTTTTTCTAATGGGTAATTTAATTTATCTGGCTCCTTTGCTTGGTGTTGTAGCTTTATTATATTCTTTTGTTCTTACCAGTAAGATCAATAAAGCGCCGGAAGGCGATGACAGAATGAAAAAGATCGCAGGCTACATCCATGAAGGGGCTATGGCATTTTTGAAGAGAGAATATAGAGCGCTTGTCATCTTTATTATCGTACTCTTCGCATGCATCAGTGTCTTTATTTCATGGAGAACAGGGGTTTCTTATGTATTGGGTTCCGCTTGCTCTATCTTAGCCGGATATTTGGGTATGAACGTGGCTACAAAAGCCAATGTCAGAACGGCAAACGCAGCAAAAGAAGGACAGAATCAAGCATTGGGAATCGCGTTTTCCGGTGGCGCAGTTATGGGGTTATCTGTTGTAGGTTTAGGTCTTTTAGGGGTAAGTATTTTATACTTTGTTTTTGGTGACGTAACAGATGTAAGAACCTTTGATGTAATCAACGGTTTTGCTTTGGGCGCAAGCTCCATCGCATTATTTGCCCGTGTGGGCGGCGGTATCTATACCAAAGCAGCTGACGTAGGGGCTGACTTGGTTGGTAAAGTAGAAGCCGGTATTCCGGAAGACGATCCGAGAAATCCTGCCGTTATCGCAGATAACGTAGGGGACAACGTAGGGGACGTTGCCGGTATGGGCGCCGACTTATTTGAATCTTATGTAGGTTCTATCATTTCCGCTATGGCTTTAGGTGCCAGCGCGGCAGTATTCAGTAATTTCGGTATCTATGCTGTTATTTTACCTATGGTTTTGGCAGCATGTGGTATTTTATCTTCTATCATCGGTACTTTCTTTGTAAAAACAGGGGAAGGCGCAAATCCGCATAAAGCATTGAATAATGGGACTTATACCAGCGGTATTTTGATGTTGATCGCGGCAGCGGCTTTATCCCGTTTCTTATTGGGAAATTTCTCCGGTTTTATCGCAGTGGCAGCAGGTTTGATCGTAGGGATTGCTATTGGCAAGATCACAGAATACTATACTGCATTTGATTATAAACCGGTAAAACATATAGCAGAACAATCCGAAACCGGTGCAGCAACGACTATCATCTCCGGTTTGGCAGTAGGGATGCGTTCTACCGCTTTCCCGATCCTTTTGATCGCAGCTGCGATCTATGTCGCTTATTTCTTTGGCGGCGGATTATATGGTATCGCATTATCCGCAGTAGGTATGCTTTCTATTACAGCAATGACAGTTGCGATCGACGCTTACGGTCCGATCGCAGACAATGCGGGCGGGATCGCCGAAATGGCAGAATTGGATCCGCATGTCAGAGAAATCACTGACGCATTAGACTCTGTTGGGAATACAACAGCCGCTATCGGCAAAGGGTTCGCTATCGCATCTGCGGCATTGACCGCTTTGGCTTTGTTCTCTGCATTTACCAATGCAGTAGGATTGGATTCCATCAACTTGACCAATCCGACCGTTATTATCGGTATCTTCATCGGCGGTATGATGCCGTACCTCTTCTCCGCTATCACAATGGAAGCGGTTGGTAAAGCAGCGTTCCAGATGATCGAAGAAGTAAGACGCCAGTTCAGGACCATTCCTGGGATCATGGAAGGCACAGCGGAACCGGAATACGGAAAATGCGTTGAAATCAGTACAGGGGCTGCTTTGAAGGAAATGATCATTCCCGGCGTTTTGGCAGTTGTTGTACCGATCGTAGTCGGTTTGGTTTTGGGAAAAGAAGCATTGGGCGGCCTTTTGGCAGGCACATTGGTAACCGGCGTTTTGGTTGCTATCCAAATGAGCAACTCCGGCGGTGCTTGGGACAATGCGAAAAAATATATTGAAAAAGGAAATCACGGCGGGAAAGGTTCCGAAGCGCACAAAGCTGCAGTCGTTGGGGACACAGTCGGTGATCCGTTCAAAGATACTTCAGGTCCATCCTTGAATATCTTGATCAAATTGATGACCATCGTTGCTTTGGTATTTGCTCCGTTATTTATGAGATAAATAAAATAAAAACAGTGGGCTTTGCCCACTGTTTTTTTATTTTACACGAGGGATACATGGAATATGCAAATGAATTGACAAAAGAATTCTATATCGAAGGGAAAAAAGAAACAGGACTCCTTCTGACACACGCTTTTTTATTTACGCCGGCAGTGATGCTTCCTATGGCAGAACTGTTAAAACCGGCAGGATACGGGATGTACGGTATCCGTTTATCGGGACACGGGACTTCTTATGAAGATCTGTTTTCTGTGAAGTATCAGGACTGGATGGAGGATATGCAGAAAGGATACCGGTTTTTAAAAGAACAGGGATACCAAAACATTTATGTGCTGGGCCTATCATTGGGGGCGGCTCTTTCCATTGATTTGGCTGCTCGAAATCAAGACATCAAAGGGATCATTTCTTTGGCATCTCCCATGATCCCCAGAACAGCGCTGTATCAGCTTGCTTTTTTGACCAAGCATTTTAAAAAGACCAGAACGGAAAAAAATGTGTCTATTCCGGTAAGAGATCGGGAATACCGCTATTTTTATACGACAGTGCCTATGGCGGCTTATGATGAGGCATATCAGTTTATGAAAGTGCTGAAAAAAAGTGTAGAAAAAGTGACGCAGCCGATTTTGATCTTTCAGTCCGACACGGATTCTATGGTGACGATGGAAAACGCGGATTATATCTATGCCCATGTCGCTTCCCGGAAGAAAGAACTGATCAGACTGCACAAAGGCGGGCATATTTTAACTTTAAGCAGGCATAACAAAGAGATCGGAGAAAAAGTGATCGCTTTTATTGATGGAGTGCAAAAAGAAAATATGTGAAGGAACAAAAAGCAAAGCAAGTCGTAAAAAATATAATAGAAAGTTCGATAAAAAAGAAAAAGGTATCGTAAGATACCTTTTTTGATTGTAGCGTTTTTATTCTCCTGTATTTGGAACTTTTATTTTTTTCTTTTACGGATGGCGGCTTTTTCAACGTAAAGAGTCATGCCTTTATAATGGATATGGTGTAACTTCGCGATCACTTCCGCCGCGTGCTCTTGAGGCACTTCCACAAAAGAAAACTGATCGTGGATCTCGATGGCACCGACACTTTTACTCTGCACCCGCGTGTTTTTTGCGATCATTTCCACCAAGGTTCCCGGTTTGATACGGTCTTCGGTCCCCAAGTTGATAAAAAGGCGCGTCATGCCTTCTTCTGCCTCTCGATTCATGGGTTTCTTGGTTCGATAAGACCTTTCCTGTTTTTGATCCCGTTCCTCCGCGGAACTTTTTTTTGCAGCGCTGCCTTTGGGCTCCATTTTGAGATAGAGCAAAGCAGCGGCAATATCCATGGGAGTATAGCCCTTGGCAGGGTCTTCCTGCAGGAGCTGTTCCACATAATCCGCATATTTTTTTAACTTTTCTTGTGTTAATGTCCGATCGATCTCTTCATAAAGCTGTTTGATCCGGATCTCTTCCAGATCATTTCCGCTGGGAGAAAGCAGGGGACGGATCGTAGATTTGGTATAACGCATGATGTCCCGCAGTTTATGGATTTCTTTACCGGAGGCGAAGGTATAGGAGATCCCTTTTTTCTTGGCTCTGCCCGTTCTGCCGATGCGGTGCACATAATACTCTTCGTCGTTTGGGATATCGAAATTGATGACAGCTTCGATGTCGTCGACGTCGATTCCCCGAGCCGCAACATCCGTGGCGACCAGCAGATTGACCGCGCCTCTTCGAAACCGAGCCATGACACGGTCTCGCTGACTCTGCTTCATATCTCCGTGCAGCGCTTCCACACTGTAACCTCTGGCTTTCAACTCATCGGTAAGCATATCTACCCGCCGTTTGGTGTTGCAAAAGATCAAACTCAGCCGAAACTGATTGGTGTCGATCAAATGACTCAGCATATCCACTTTGTTTTTTTCTTTGACCTCAATATAATATTGCGCAATGGTGGGAACCGTCAGTTCCTTATGCGTCACTTTTACTTTTTTGGCGTTGTTTTGATATAAATCGGCAATTTCCATGATCTCCTCCGAGATGGTGGCGGAGAACAAAGCGGTTTGCCGCTCTCTCGGCACGGATTCCAAAATGGTATCGATGTCTTCTCGGAACCCCATGTTCAACATTTCGTCCGCTTCGTCCAAGATCACGAATTTTACATGCTGCAGCCGAATGGTTTTTCGCCGCATGTGATCCATCAGTCTGCCCGGTGTGGCAACAATGATCTGCGGTTTTCTTTTTAATGACAGGATCTGCCTTTCGATAGGCTGCCCGCCATAGATCGGCACGATTTTGATCCCTTGTTTAAATTGGCATAGGTTTCTTAATTCTTCCGCGATTTGGATGACCAATTCCCTTGTAGGCCCCAAGATCAAGGCTTCCACATCGGTGGAAGAAGGATCCAGCGTTTCCGCCAGGGGAATGCCGAAAGCGCAGGTTTTACCGGTACCGGTGGGCGCTTGCGCAATAATATCTCTTCCTTCCAAAAGGAGAGGAATGCTTGCCTTTTGGATTGGCGTCATTTCTGTAAAACCCATTTTTTGGGTCGCTTTTAAGGTTTCTTTTGAAATAGGAAGCTCCTCGAATAATAAATTTTCCATATTTTTTCTTTTCCGTTCTTTTCGTGATATTGATTGCTGTTTGTCGGCCCAAACAAATCAAATGATTTATTTGGATAAAGCGGGCTTGTATCTTTTGCGTAAACTGACCCGCTCATTGACAGAGAAACTGCTTCTGTCTGTTTTTACAGTCCGGTTTTGCTCCCATGACTTTTGCATTATAGCATGAATAAATCAAAATGACAAATCATTTTGACAGAAGTTATGTGAGGTAAAAAAGAATTTGCAGTAAGGAGCAAGAAGGATCAAAGAAAAACGAAAAGTTTTGAAGATTGCATTGAAAAAATTTGATATGCGTGATAAAATGACCACGCTGGATAGATGGATAGAGAACAAAATCCGCAAAATATATTTCATAATATATCGGTTTATAGGCCGATTTTTGGGAGATTTTTATATGCTTCAATTTTTGGAACAAAATGAAGAGAGGAAGGTCGAATATATCGAACTGATATATGACCTGATCTTTGTATATATCATCGGCAGAAACAATACGATTCTACATACTGTGGAGGATGGGTTTATCGCGCCTTCGGCGTTTTTGACCTATATCCTTTCGGCGCTGGTCATTTTGCAGATATGGTATTTGACCGTTTTGTTCATTAACAAAT
>JAEEYS010000104.1 GCA_016288255.1 Bacillota bacterium | reverse complement strand
GTAAAAAAGTCTTGTCATGAACGCGATGTCTTCTTTGGAATGCTCTTTCTCGTTTCTTTTCAGTGTCAAATTGACATATTGTTCATTTTTATCTGATTTTAAGAGTTCTTTTAATACGATTTCTCTTATATTTTTCATATGACTCTATTCTTTCTCAATCGTTTCGTCTGGACAGCGCCACCAATCTTAAAAGCTGCGCCAGTGCCATAACGGCAGCAGCCACATAGGTCATAGCGGCAGCAGATAATACTTTTTTCGCTCCGTTGAGATCGTCTCCTACCAAATATCCGCCTTCTTCCAGAAGATAGATCGCCCGATTGGAAGCATTGAATTCCACCGGCAAAGTGACCAAATGGAATAAAAACGCTAACGCAAAAAACAAAATCCCCAAATTCATCAACAGTCCGCTTCCAAACAAAAGGCCGATCAAAAACAGCGGGATCGCCATGTTGGACCCGATATTCGCTACCGGAAAGATCAGATTGCGGATTCCCAGGGGGCTGTATCCCACAGCATGCTGAATGGCATGGCCTACTTCATGCGCCGCTACTCCCAATGCCGCTACGGAATGAGAGTTGTATACGGAAGAAGACAATCTCAGCACCTTTGCCTGGGGATCGTAATGATCCGTTAAATTCCCCTGGATCCCTTCTATGGGGATCTCTTCCAGTCCCGCGTCATCCAACAAGTTTCTCGCCACATCATAAGCAGACAGATCATTTTTATTTCTTACTTTCTGATATTTCG
Source organism: Bacillota bacterium (assembly GCA_016288255.1). GTDB lineage: Bacteria > Bacillota > Tb-RUG-66 > Tb-RUG-66 > Tb-RUG-66 > Tb-RUG-66. The sequence goes on along the minus strand of JAEEYS010000104.1, from coordinate 2,700 downwards.
AAAAAGTGCTTTGGATCTTGAATTGGGCATACATCGATAAAATAAGCGCCGGTATAATAAGATAAATATAGGTGTAGTCAAAATACATGATTCATTTTCCTTTCTGATTTTAGGATAAGATCAACAGAAAACATCTCCGGATTGGATCCGGTAACCATTCGCAAAATCCTTCGGTTCCATTTTTTGTTTGTTCTCCGGCTGTATGGTCAAAACGCGAAGAGACCCTTTGCCGCAAGCCACTTCCATATTTCCGCGCATCCACAAAATTTCTCCCGGTTTTCCTACGTTTTTTTCTCTTTCTCCTATTTCCATTTTTATTATTTTAACCTTTTTCTCTCTGAACATACAATAGACGCCCGGCCAGACACAAAGCGCCTGATAAAGATGATACAGCGCTAAAGCATCTTTGGTAAAATCAAGCCGTCCCATTTCCACCGTGATCCGTTTTGTCCATGTCGCTTTTTCTTCTTCTTGGGGAATGGGTTTTAAGGTTCCTTTTTCCAGTCCGTCTAAGGTCTTTACGATAGCTTCTCCTCCCAATGCCGCCAATTTTTCCGTCAAAGCGGCGATATCATCTGTTTCGGCAATGGGTAACGTCAAAGTCAAAAGCATATCTCCCGTATCCAGTCCCTCATCCATCACCATGGTGGTCACGCCGGTTTCTTTCAGGCCGTCCATCAGCGCCCCGTGGATCGGAGAAGCGCCTCTGTAGCGAGGCAGTATAGAACCGTGCACATTGATACAGCCAAAAGGCGGTAAGGTCAAAATTTCTTTTGGCAGCAATTTGCCGTAAGCTACTACCACGATCACATCCGGTTCTAAAGACGATATGGTGTCCAAAAAAGTTTCTTCTTTCAATGTTTTCGGCTGATAGACAGGCAGTCCTTTTTCTTCCGCATATACTTTGACCGGCGGAGGCGTCAAGATCCGTTTTCTTCCAAAAGGTTTATCCTCTTGCGTCACGACCCCCACGATCTCGTGACCCTGTTCTACCAGATATTTCAGGGAAACGACCGCAAAAGACGGCGTGCCCATAAAGATGACTTTCATGTCTATTCATCCTCTTCCAAATATTCACTGACTTTATCCACGAACAAAACGCCGTCCAAGTGATCGATCTCATGGCACATCGCTCTTGCCAAAAGGCCTTCGCAGTCTATGATCACTTCTTCTCCGTAAGGATTCAGCCCTTTTACTTTTACTTTTTTAGGGCGGCTCACCAGTCCCCTCAGGCCCGGTACGCTCAAGCACCCTTCCTGATCGGTTTCTTCCCCTTCTGCTTCTATGATCTCCGGATTGATCAGGGAAATCAAGCCTTCTCCTATATCCACCACAATGACCCGTTTCAAAACGCCTACCTGCGGCGCAGCCAATCCAACGCCATTTGCCGCTTTCATGGTTTCCGCCATATCATCCAACAGGATTTTGATTCTCTCCGTGATCTCCGTTACAGGTCTGGATTTTTTCCGCAAAAACGCTTCCTGTTCTTCTTTGATCCTAATCTCTCTCAGTGCCATAATATCATCCTTTACTAAATTTATGTATCTGTCTTACTTTATAATCTATCGATCGAAATGAGATTTTCTTTTTCCAATAAAGAAGCTCCCATCCATGTTTTCAAATTCCGCAGTACCTCTTTGCTGTTTTTTCTTGTTTTCAAAATGATCTGATAGCGGTATTGATCTTTCACTTTATAAATATCCATGGGCACCGGTCCCAAAATCTCTTCTTGCGGGAATAATTTTTTCAGCCGTTTTCCCATAGAATAAGCTGTGTTTTCCGTCTTTTCCTCATTCTTACCGCTTACAGTCATCAAATACATATTGGTATAGGGAGGATATCTCAATTCTTTCCGAAACCGCAGCTCCGCCATAGCATAGCCTTCATAATCCTGCTCTTTCGCGTAACGTATCACATAATTTTCCGGCTCGTAGGTCTGCAAGATCACTTCTCCCTCGTATCTTCCCCGTCCCGCTCTGCCGGCCATCTGGGCTATCATCTGGATTGTTTTTTCATAAGCCCTGTAATGGGGCATATTGAGCATACTGTCAATAGACAGTATCCCCACCAGCGTAACGTCTTCAAAATCAAGCCCCTTTGCGATCATCTGCGTACCGATCAAAATATCGCCCTTTGTTTTAAATTCCCGCAAAAGCTTTTGATGGGCGTTTTTATTTTGCGTGGTATCGCTGTCCATCCGTATGATATTGGCATCGGGAAACACTTTTTTCAAAAGCGCTTCCGCTTTTTCCGTTCCGCTTCCGAAAGGCTTTAGGCGAAAGCTGCCGCAATGCGGGCATTTTGTCGGCAAAGGCTCTTCATAAGAGCAGTAATGACATTTTAAAACATTCCTCTTTTTATGATATTTTAAAGGAATATCACAGTGTCTGCATTTTAAGACATGACCGCAGTCCGGGCACTGAATAAAAGTATAATATCCTCTTTTATTCAGCAATATCATGCTTTTTAAATGATTTTCCAAATTATTTCTTAATTTTTTTTCCAAGGTTTGACTTAAAATCAGTTCTCTGTCTTCGGGAGAAAGGAATATTTCTTTTTTCATATCCACTATCCGAATCCTCGCCGGTTTGGCGTTTTTTGCCCGATCCGGCAAATGAAGAAGTTCCAGCGCGCCCGCGTTTTTGGCTCTGACAAACATTTCCAAGGAAGGCGTGGCGCTTCCCATCAAAAGCAGTCCTC
>JAEEYS010000103.1 GCA_016288255.1 Bacillota bacterium | reverse complement strand
TGGACAAAATAACTCCTTTTCTTCATAAGATTGCCGGCGGAAAGGCGGTATCTTATGAGTGAAACATTATATGATTTGATCGAAAACCGCAAATTCTATGAAGTAAAAAGAGAGCTGGATGAGCTGAATGTAGTAGACATCGCCGCTATGCTGGAAGAGCTGAGCAAAGAAAACATGGTAAAACTATTCCGCATGTTAAAAAAAGAAAAGGCGGCGGACGTCTTTGCTTATTTGTCTTCCGAAATGCAGCAGCATTTGATCGAAGCCATGACAGATAAAGAACTTTCTTTTATCATCAAAGAATCTTTTTTGGACGACACCGTAGACTTGATTGAAGAAATGCCGGCCAATGTGGTAAAAAAAGTTTTAAAAAATACAGACGAAAAGACCAGAAAGCTGATCAACCAATTTCTGCAGTATCCGGAAGATTCTGCAGGCAGCTTGATGACCATTGAATTTGTGGATCTGAAAAAAGAAATGACAGTCAAGCAGGCATTTGAAAAGATCCGAAAAACAGGGGTAGACAAAGAAACCATCTATACTTGTTATGTGACGGACCGCATGCGGCAGCTGGAAGGGCTGGTAACAGCCAAAGATCTTCTTTTGAACGAAGAGGACAGTATCATTGGGGACATTATGGACACCAATGTGATCTATACCCACACCCTGGAAGACAGGGAAGCCATTGTAGGGCTTTTCAGAAAATATGACCTGTTGTCCATTCCCGTGGTGGACAATGAAACCAGACTGGTGGGCATCATCACCATTGACGACGCGGTGGAAGTATTGGAACAGGAAAATACGGAAGACTTTGAAATCATGGCCGCGTTGACGCCGTCGGAAAAACCCTATTTGAAGACGGGCGTGTTTGACCATGCCAAACACAGAGTGGGCTGGCTTTTGGTGTTGATGATCTCCGCCACGTTTACCGGCGCCATTAGCACCAAGTTTCAGGACGCGTTTCAGGCCATGCCGATCCTGGTGGCGTTTATCCCGATGCTGATGGATACCGGAGGGAACGCGGGAGCGCAGGTTTCCACCTTGATGATCCGTGGGATGGCATTGGATGAGATCCATGGAAGAGACGTGCTGCGTGTCTGGTGGAAAGAGATCCGAATCGCTGTGATCGTAGGGGCGGCGCTGGCGGTCGTCAATATCGCCAGGATCTGGATCACGAAAAAAAATCTTTCCCTGGCTTTGACCGTAGGGATCAGTTTGTATATCACCGTGATCATCGCAAAATCCGTGGGCTGTTTGCTTCCTATCGGCGCAAAGCAGTTGAAGCTGGACCCGGCCATTATGGCGTCTCCGATCATCACGACCATTGTAGACGCTTGTGCGCTGGCTTCCTATTTTTTGATCGCGAAACTGATACTGGGACTATGACAAAAGTATAAAAAAAGGTATAGATGGCTATACCTTTTTTCTTTTTGCGAAAATTTGAGAGAGCGCTTTGTCTTAAAAGAAAAAGGCAGACGAATTATTTTTTGACCGGTCGGACATACTAAAGGGAAAAGAAAAACGAGAGCCGAAAGGCCCTCGTCAAAAACAAAAGGGGAAAAGACAGAAGAGAAAGTCGATCTATTGGGATTCTTCGGTAAAGGTAAACAGGTCTTCTACCGATACCTGAAAGAGTTTTGCGATATCCATAGCCATTTTCAAGGAAGGATTATACCGCCCGTTTTCCAAATGCACGATGGTCTCTCGGCGGACACCGATGGCCCCTGCCAGTTCACTTTGCGTCATATTTGCTTTTTCACGGTATTCTTTGATCTTTGTTTTCAGCATATCAGTCCACCAAACCTTTTTTGTCGATCCAGCAAAAGAGAAGAGCGCGGATCAAAAACAATACAAAGATCCCGTATACGATGATCTTTCCGTATTGGATGATCGTGCTGACCATAATGGGTGAAGAAACGCGAAGAACAGTGGCCAAAAACAGCGCAGGCAGCAATACGGCGGCAATGAATAAAACAGAGATCTTAAAGCAGATGGAATCGGCGATCTGTAAGGCTCTTTTGGCATATTCGTCCAGATTTTCCCTGCGGCGCCGCAATAGAAAAACAACGAACAGCGCAATGAGGACCAAAAGAAGCAGCAAAAGCGGCTGGAACCGCACCGATGCCATGACGGACTGGTCGTTCCTTTTTACCGAGAAAGAAAAAGAATAAAATAGAGGCAGGATCAAAGTGAGAAATGCCTGCAGAAACAGATAAAACTGGATTTTTACTTTTTTCATGAAAACCCTCCTGATGTGATATATTTCTAACTTATGTTATAAATATATCACATCAAAAAAAGGCTGTCAACCGTTTTTTTAAGAAAAAAGGAACAAAAATAGCATATTCCTAATTCTCTTTCCTCGTAGTATAATAGTAATATGATAATAGAAGAAAGTGATTTTGAAATAAAGAAAGAGGCAGGAGGGGATTTTTATGATGCAGACTTTGAGCAAGTTTGGGATCGCGTATGAAAAATTATCCAAAGTAGTAAAAATCGAAGATAAAAGTGATTTCTATTGGGCCATTGAAGACGATCGCTGTGAAGAAACCATTACCGTGCAATATGCGATCAATAAAAATTTTATCTATGATTATGATGACGAAACATTATCCGGCAAGATCGTAACAGATAAAGATCTGATCTTTCGGACGGGCAATGTGGAATATACCGCTGTATTGGAAAAATTCACGAACAAATACACCGATCAAGATATCTATATCGCATACCTGTTCAAAGACAATCGATCTCTATTCCAAAATGAATAAATTGGACATGGCGATGTTACAGAAACCTTGAAAGAAATTTCAAGGTTTTTTGCCCTGAAGGAAGGAGGGTAACAGTGTCTATTTTTGAAAATAAATTTGTAAAATATTTGGTGATACTTCTTCTGGTATTATTGAATCTTGTACTGCTGTCCAAATTCGATTTCCTGTTTTCTATGATCAGCAAGATTCTGTCCCAGCTTTTTATTCCGGTTTTGGTTTCCACCGTGCTGTTCTTTATTTTAAAGCCTTTGGCCAGGTGGTTTGAAGGGAAAAAGGTGCCGCGGACTTTATCGGTCATTTTGTCTATCGTGATCGCTCTGATCGTGATCGCAGCGTTGGTCTTTTACGGCGGCAACTTCTTTGTGGCGCAGATCACGGAATTTGTAAAAGCACTGCCGGAATATTCTCAGGTCTGGACAGAAAAAATCACGGAATTGCTGGAAAATGAGTTTATTGCGGAGCACGTATCCATTGCGTCTATCAAGCAAAGGCTCTCGGAGAATATAGGGACACTGGTCAATTCTGTCAGCTCCGGTGTCTTTACCCTGATTTCTTCTACTGTAGATATCGGCACAAAGATCGTGATCATTCCGTTTATTTTATTCTATATGCTGAAAGATTCCAATAAATTGGTAGGCGGGATCATCAAAATGGTGCCGCAGAAGAAAGAGCAGGATGTCAGAAAAATGCTGCGGGATTTAAATAACGTGATGAGCGCTTATATTGTGGGGCAATGTATCGTGGCCCTTTGTATCGGGATCTTGATGACGATAGGCTACCTGATCATCGGTATGCCCAATGCTTTGGTGCTGGGGATGTTTGCCATGATCACTACCATCATCCCGTTTATCGGACCTTTTTTGGGGATCGTGCCGGCGCTGTTTATCGGGTTTGGGATCAGCTGGTTCATGATCTTAAAGATATTGATCGTCTTTGTGGTCGCTCAGCAGCTGGAAGGAAACTTTATTTCCCCTGTTGTCATGGGAAACAAACTGTCTATCCATCCCCTTATGATCATTTTGCTGGTGATCCTGGCAGTGCGGCTTTACGGCGTATTGGGCGCGTTCATCGTGGTGCCGGCTTACGCTATGATCAAGGTGATCTTCGGCTACGCTCTAAGCTGGACCAAAGAGGCCAAGGCAGCGGGATAACTTTATTTTGCATGGATCAAAGAAAAAGCATGCCGAAAACGGTATGCTTTTTTTGCTATACATTTTAAAAAGTTCCTTTTATAATGAAAAAAAGAAGGATCCGCATGAAGCGGTCAAAATCAAAAACAGGAGAAACAAAATGACGAAACGATTGTATGAAGAAGACCCTTATCTCAGCCGGGCGGAAGCGGTGATTTTGGAAAAAGAAGAAAAAGATGGAAAAGTCATGCTTTTATTGGACAGGACCCTCTTTTTTCCGGAAGGGGGCGGACAGCCGAAAGATCAAGGGCTGATCGATAAAGCGGTGCTGTTGGATCTGATCGAAGGGGAAAAAGGACTTTATCATGTGGTGGATCATTTAGACAAAAAAGCGGGAGAAAAAGTAACGCTGACATTGGACTTTTTGACACGGTTCGATCATATGCAGTGCCATACGGGAGAGCATATCTTATCCGGCATC
>JAEEYS010000102.1 GCA_016288255.1 Bacillota bacterium | reverse complement strand
GTATAACATTTTGCTGTTTCTTTATAGGGGAATATACCACATTTTCGTTTTTTTTTGTAATCAGCCTCCTATGATATAATGCGCGCTTCAAAGGAATATGGGGCCTTTCAATATAGAAAAGCGGACTTGCCATATTGTGTGAAGCATCATTTTGTGCCAGTACCCTCAAAGACCTTCGGCCCAACTGATGCGGAAGGCCTTTGAGGGAAGAAAAGAAAAACATGGGGTTTGGTTGGGTTTTTGATTTTGTTTTAAACAAAGTGGATAGAAGTACCCTTGTTTTGCTGTTTTCTGTCATTTATTTCATTTCATAAAAATAGCTGAGTCAGCTAATCGTCTAGACTCAGCCGGTTTTGATCGTTTCCGGGATATAGATAGTTTGTAGGAGCATACAAAGTTGTAGTAAAGTATGAAATCAATAACAGCTATCAAACATAATTTCATTATAATAGCTATGAGGTAACGCCATACTAACAAAAAAGGCATTTTTTTGTTTTTTTTCATGAAGTATGATGAAACAAAGGTGTTACAAGGAAATGGGATCAAGAACAGAAGGAACGATGCTTTTGTTTTTGGGGTATACCGTTTTTCATTCTTCAAAAGTCCGAATAGATTATCCCGGTTATTTTATAAACGGGAAAGAAAAGAAATTTGTTGTAAAAACAGCACGAAGTTTTGAAAACTCCGTGCTGAGATTGCTTTTAGCATGCTTTGCAAAAGAGAAAATCTTATTTTATGATTTAAGGATCATGTTTATTTTATGCGTATAGACTAGATTTATCATAATGCGAATTTCTTCTGATACGCGGAAAAAGACTGGATAAATTCCGGAGATTGCATATTTTTTAATTTTGTGAGATACTCATGGGTATCGAAAGCATCTGTATCCAATTCGATCATAGCCACTGCTATGTTGGAACAGCGGTCTCCTACCTGTTCTAAACTGGTAAGAAGGTCATTAAATACAAATCCCAGTTGAATGGTGCACTGTCCCCGCTGCAGCCGTTCCACATGATGCAGTCTTACTTCGTTGCAAAGCTGATCGATCAATTCTTCCAAAGGTTCTACACTGGCGGCAAGCATAAGATCGTTTTCCAAAAAAGACTGCAAAGTCAAGTCAATGATTTCTTTTGTTGCCGCAATGATAACAGACAATTCATGCTGGGCTTCGGAAGAGAAGCTGATCTTTTTGTCATGGATCTCAGCGGCGCTCCCGGCAATACTGAGCGCGCGGTCGGACAAACGCTCAAAGTCAGGCAAAGTATGAAGATATTTGGATAGGTCTTCCGTTTGCTGCTGTGTCAGTTCCCGGCCGGTCAGCTTGATCAGATAAGAACCGAGACCATCTTCATATTGATCTCCTTCGCTTTCCAGTTGTTTTACTTTAGCAAAACCATCCGCGTCATACTGCCAAAGAAGAGAAAAAGCTTCCATGAGGGCATCTTTGGCACGGACGGCCATGTCGTTGATAGTCAGTCTGCTTTGTTCGATGGCAAGGGTAGGATGGTTAATAAAACGCTCTTCCAATCGAATCGTCAGGCTTTTGGCAGGATCTTCTTTTCCTGGAATAAGGAGCGTAACAATGGCTTCCAGAATATCCACAAAAGGAAAAAGCAAAACGACCATGGCAAAACGTAAAATGGTGTTTACCAAAGCCAAAGAAAAGGGATTCATGACGATCCCTGTAAAAGGAAAACGGAAGATCGCATCTGACAGATAAAAGAGCGCAGCACAGAGCATGACACTGACTACTTCCGCTACCAGATAGATCATTGCGGTCCGTTTGCCGTCTGTGTTTGCGCCAAGGGCAGAAAGAAGGACAGGCAAAGAGGCCCCGATGGCAATACCCATCAACAAAGGCAGTGTGCTGCCGAAAGTCATAGCGCCTGTTACGGAAAGCGCCTGAACGATACCTACAGCGGCTGAAGCTGATTGGAGTATGGCTGTAAAGGCAGCACCGACCAAGATACCTAACATGGGATTGGATAGAGATGTGAGAAGGTTGGTAAACCAGGCGCGTTCTCCCAGTCCGGAAACAGCGCCGCTCATAGCGCTCATGCCGAACATCAATACGGCAAAACCCATCAGGATATCTCCGATCCGCTGGCGGGTCTGGTTTTTTGAGCCCATCCGCAGTATGATGCCGATTACGGCAACGATACCAGTTAAAGTTGTGGTGGAGAATAAGCCCAAGACACCGGAAGTGCCGTCGATATAGCTTAAGCTGATGATCCAGCCGGTAATGCTGGTTCCCAAAATGGCGCCTAAGATGACGCTGATCGCCTGTTTTACTTTCATCATACCGGCATTCACAAAACCCACTACCATAACAGAAGTGGCACAGGAGGATTGGATCACAACAGTAACACCGGTGCCCAAAAGAACGCCTTTTAAAGCGGTATTTGACATTCGGTAAAGCACCATTTCCAATTTATTTCCCGCAACACGCTTGAGCCCATCGCCCATCAGCGTCATGCCGAATAAAAATAATGCGACCCCGCTGAGCAGGGATATGATCTCCGATAGATTCATGTTCTCACCTCTTCCAAAAGCAGGATAGCATGCTAAAGTTAAATCTGCGACCAAGCTTTCGTTAAATATATGTTAAATCTTTTGGAATTCCTGTTCATTCGGGCTTTTCTATGTTATACTTTGCCTATTGGAGGTGATCCTGTGATCTATTTATTGGAAGATGATGACAGTATTCGCAAGCTGGTCATCTATGCGCTGGAAAGTCAGGGTTACGTGGCAAAGGGATTTGCCCGGCCGGGCGAATTCTGGGAAGCCATAAAGCAGGAAATACCGAGATTAGTACTACTTGACATTATGTTGCCACAGGAGGACGGGCTTTCTGTGCTTTCGCGGCTGAGGGCAAAGGAAGAAACCATGAAACTGCCGGTTATTATGCTCACCGCAAAGAATACGGAATATGATCGGGCTTATGGCCTGGACCTGGGTGCAGACGACTATATTTCCAAGCCTTTTGGCATGATGGAACTGGTAGCAAGAGTCCGCGCCGTACTGCGCCGTACGACGGAAGAGGCCAGAGAGAAGGAATACCACCTTGCGGAACTCACTGTTTGTCCCAGCCGGCATCAGGTGACGGTAAACGGCGAGTCAGTACAACTGACTTATAAAGAGTTTCTGTTGCTGCAGCTGCTGCTGGAGGGAAACGGATCGATTTTGACCAGATCGGTACTGATGGATAAAGTTTGGGGACTTGGCGCGGAAAGAGAAAACCGTACTTTGGATGTACATGTTCGTACGCTGAGGGCAAAACTGGGAACAGCTGGACGCTATATTGAAACGGTTCGCGGAGTAGGATATCGAATGAATGGAGATATAAAATGACCAGAAAAATTTTTCGTTATATTTTTGTAATAGGTGTGTTGGTTTTGATATTGTGTGCGGTGCTGTTTTTTGGTTTGCAGTACCGGCAGAATCTGGACGAAGCCTATATCACGCTCAAGCAGGAAACGGAATATGTTGCCCAGGGGATCGATGTGAACGGAGAGGATTATTTAAAAGAATTGACTTCTGATAAGAGGATCACCTGGAT
>JAEEYS010000101.1 GCA_016288255.1 Bacillota bacterium | reverse complement strand
GAAAAGAAAAACCTGTTTTTTGATAAAAAAAGGGATGCAGATTCTTTTTCTTTTATGGCTAATCAGCTTTTTGATCATAGAAGGAATGATCTATCAAAATTCTTCTAACGATTCTTTTACGGAAGAAAATCATCCCCATTATCTTGTCATATTGGGCGCCGGAACAAGGAACGGAGAACCGTCTCTCGTCCTGCAAGCGCGGTTGGATCAGGCTTATCAGTATCTGCAAACTTATCCCGACAGCATCGCTGTTTTAAGCGGCGGCATCGGCCCAAATAAAACAGAATCCGAAGCGCAGGTCATGAAACGATATCTGTTAAAAAAAGGAATGACGGAAGATAGATTTTTGCTGGAAGAAAACGCTTCCAACACCAGAGAAAATATTGCGTATTCCAGAGATACCATTCTTTCTTTTGATCCTGCTTTTGATGGAAAAATCGTTGTAGTGACCAATGAATTTCATCTTTATCGCGGAAAATTGATTGCAAAGAAAGAAGGGCTGATCCCTTTTGGACTTTCTGCCAAGAGTCCTTCTCTCCCCTTTTTATTGCAAAATTATTATATCAGAGAATACTTTGGAGTATTGTATGAATATATGATCCGATAATATGTGTCCGCCATACAAAGACACTTAAAACAACTCGGCTAAGAAGGGCAACTCTATGGAACGTCAAATGGAATTTATTATCAAAAAAGAAGAAGAGGGTTCTACCGTAAAATCCGTATTGCAGCATCGGCTGAATTTATCCCGCCGTTTGCTGACAAATTTAAAACAGACCCCATCCGGTATTTTGGTAAACGGAAAGGCGGTATTTGTAAATCATGTTTTAAAAGAATCGGATCATTTGCGGATCCTTTTGGAAACCAAAGAAAAAGCGTCTGAGACGATCCTCCCGGTGAAGGGCCCTTTGGATATTTTCTTTGAAGATGAAGATATTTTGATCGTCAATAAACCGGGCAATATGCCGGTACATCCTTCTTTCGGTCATTATGAGGATTCTTTAGCCAATATCGTTATGTGGTATTACAAAGAGCAAAACCAATCTTTTGTTTATCGGCCGGTAAACCGTTTGGACAGCGGCACTTCCGGTCTTATGATGATCGCCAAAAACGCTTATACCCACCACAAGATGGGACAAGCCATCGAAAACGGAAGCTTTAAAAGAAGTTATCTGGGCATTGTAAACGGTCATATGGAGCCAAAAGAGGGTACGATTTGTTATCCTATCGGTCGAAAAGAAGGAACTCCCCTGTTACGGGAAGTAAAACAGGACGGAGCCGGAAAACCGGCCATAACGCATTATCGGGTGCTAGAGGAAAACAAGGATCATTCCCTTTTAAAGCTGCATTTGGATACCGGCAGAACGCATCAAATCCGGGTGCATCTATCTTTTTTAGGCCATCCTTTGGTAAACGATTTTTTATACGGTAAAGAAGAAAAAGATATCATCTCCAGACACGCGCTCCATTCTCATACGCTTACGTTTATTCATCCTTTTTCGGGCAAAAAGCACGCGTTTGAAGCAAAACTGCCCCTAGATATGGAAAAGCTTCTTATGGGCAAAACAGATGAGATTTTTCCATAAAAACAGGCTAAGCAAAAAGATAAGATGCTTAGCCTTATTTTTATAACAAACTATCACAATATATTTTAAAAAGAAAGAAGTAACTTTTGAAATTCTTTTTCTTTTGTGATCAATTCTTCTTCTTTTAGTATTTTTTCCTGATACTGTTTTATAGCAGGAGATGGATGCTCGATCTTGGAAAACACTTTGAAGATTTCAGATAAAATCACTTTTTTCTGATTGTCTTTTAAGTTTTTGATAGGAACATCGATCAAAGCGGAGACCACTTTTTCTTCCAGTTCCGGTTTATAAGGAAGCCAGATCGGAATGCTTTGAATGGTTTGTCTTGCCGTAATAAACTTTTCATCTTGGCAATAGGACAAATACTCATCCACAATCTTTTCAAACAGCCTTTTTTTATCCCATTTGACATTTTCCGCTATGAGCACCAACCCAATATTCCTTTGATAAGAATTCGCATTCTGAAACTTTTGATGAAAAAATTCCCAGTAAGGATACACGTCATCATGAGATCTGCTTCTTTCCCGCAAGACCAGAAAAGCGGGATACCGTAAATGATCATTTTTTTCATTCAATAACATGACCAAAAAATGAATATCTTCTTCATACAATTCTTTTGCCATTGTATCAATATTTTCTCTGTTTGTAATTAAGGTGTTGACGTCCATGGAATGATCCTCCCTTCAACATCCTCTCTCTTTTCATTATAGCATGCTTTGAAAAAGAAGATAGGAAGATTTCATTTTCAAAACATTTTTCTAGCATTTTAACAAAGCGCTCAATCCCAGCCAAAAAAGCTTTTCTCTGCTTTTTTGATCTTCTATCCAGCCGCGGTCATCATAAGAATCTTTTCTTAAAATGTCCCCACTCATGAGATATTGACCAAAAGAAATATCGCGGTAGAAGGCAAGGGCAGCAAGGGCAGAGCATTCCATTTCCACTGTACTGCATCCCTCTTTTTTTCGCAGCGCTACCTTATCCTTGGTTTCCCGAAAAAACCCATCTGTCGTCCATGTTTTGACAGTCTTATACAAATACCCTTCTTTTTCAGCCGTTTTTTCCAAATGAGAAACCATACTTTTATCCAATAACATTTCTCTGGAAGGCGCCATGTAATGATAAGAAGTTCCCTCATCCCGAACAGCCGCATAAGGGATCAATACAAACCCTTTGTGAAACTCTTCCAAAACGCCGCATCCGCCTACCGCAACGACCTTTTTTACACCCTTTTCAATCAACTCTTCCAGCATCCTCACCGCCATGGGAGCGCCCATATGAGCATGGACTAAGGTCACTTTTTTGTCATCTTCACAGATTTCATAAATAGGCAAACGTCCATTTTCGGAACGGATCTCTCCAATCTCTTTTATTTTATTCTCTTGGCATAATTTTATGATGACATCGCCAAAAAAAGTCATCAAGCATTTTGAAGGCAAAGGAGGATTTTCTCCGTTCCCTTTCGGTCGAATCAGTCTTTCTTTTTCCGTATCAAACTCTAAAATCGGATATTTTTCTTGTTGGATCATAACTGTTTTCTTTTCCTTTCTGCCGATAACGATCAGATAAAAAAAGAGTAAGCGGGATTTCTTACTCTTTTTCTCTCACTATGAAATTCTTTGAAAAATTCGATAAAGCATCACAACCGCTTCTGCTCGTTTCATCCCTTTGTTAGCCAAAATCTTATTGTCACTTCTGGATAAAATGATCCCTTCTCTTGTCAGCATGGCAATATGATTTTCTGCCCAAATATTTTCTGCGGGAGGCTGGATCGCGTCATAAGGGTCGACTTCTTCCTGTGAAGACTCATTTCCCTGTTCTTCAGAAGGGGTATCTTCCCCTGCGGGGATCCCCTCTTCTTCCAAACCTTCAGAAGAGGTTGCTTCTTCCTCTGCTTTATTTTTTTCTTCTTCCGCCAAACGTTCCGCTTCTTGGCGCAGCTCTTCTTCCAGCGCTTTGATCTCATTTCTGTAACGGATCGTATCTTTCAAATCCACATATTTTGCAAGGCTCCCGTTGATTTCTTCTTCGGCCGGGAATTGGTACCCTTTGCTTTGTAAAATCATCGCACAGATTTTAATGATTTCCTGTTTTGTGATGATATTGTTCGGTCTAAAAGTATTATCGGGATATCCGTTGATGAAACTGCAGTTTTGCGCCGAAGCGACAAAAGGATAATACCATGCGCTCTTATTTTTTACGTCCGTAAAGCAAGAAACCGCATTGTCATCCGTTAAATAGAGCATTTTAATGATCAATTTGGTAAATTCCGCTCTGGTGATGTTTCCGTTCGGGTTGAATTTATTGTTTCCCACTCCGCCTACGATCCCTTTGGAGGACATGAACAAAATCGCTTCCTGCACATAAGGATTTAGTGTCGTAATATCGGTAAAAGAAAGGGCGTTTTCTTTTACCATATATTTTCCGGAATGATCGGTAACCAGTTCTACCTTGCCTGTTACGGGATTATATTTCCCGCCTCGTAGCATATGGTTGCCTTCATCGTTTTCATACATTTCGTTTTTATCATAATGCTCGGAGATGTGTATCATG
>JAEEYS010000100.1 GCA_016288255.1 Bacillota bacterium | reverse complement strand
TTCAAAAAGAAAGAACCGATCCTTGTTACCGTCATCGTGACCGATAAATGCAATCTGCATTGCAAGCATTGTTCCGTCAACAATATCACCGCTGTCATACACCCATATGAGAAAATCCGTCAAGAAATGCAGCAGCTGTATGATATGGGAGTGCGTATTTTGTTTTTCTGCGGAGGAGAAACTTTTCTCTGGAAAGACGGTGAACGCTCTCTGCGCGATCTGGTGATCGAATCCAAAAAAATGGGCTTTCTTATTGTGAATGTAGTTACTAACGGCACTTTTCCCCTTGACCTTCCTGAAGCCGATCTGATCCTTCTCAGCTTGGATGGTGACCGGCAGCGTCATAACGAAATCCGCGGTGATACCTATGATACCATCATGCAGAATATTCGCAACGCTACGGCGGATAATATTTGCTTTTATATGGCAATCAATCAGATCAACAAGGATTCTATACAGGATGTCTGTTTGACTGCCCGCGATACAAAGAACGTTCGAGCGGTCTCGTTTAATTTCCACACGCCTTATCCGGACACGAAGGAATTGGCATTAAGCAGGGAAGAAAAAGAAAATTGCTGTAACACCATCCGGCAAATGATGAAAGAAGGCGTACCTGTATTTAATCTAAAAAGCGCGTTTCCCTATCTGATCGACCACCGTTTTCCCACTCCTTGTCATCAATGCGTCGTTATAGAAAACGGAAAGCTGTCCACTTGCGGGCGCTGTATCGAGATTCCTGGCCTTTGCGACCAATGCGGATACTTTTTTGTTGCCGAGTATACTCTTTTATTCCGAGGCAATCTAAAAATCATTTTTGAGATGCTTCATACTTATTTAAAATATATTTAGGAGCAATATGAGCATTATTACAAGTATAACAAGAATGTGGCTGACAAGATCAATAAAGCCATTCACCTTTCAAAACGAATATGACCAGCTGCTGCCCTTTTCAGAGTGTGAAAATATGGGACTTTATGTACACATTCCTTTTTGCAAAAGCATCTGCAGCTTCTGCCCTTATTGCAAGGTACTGTTCTCCAAAGAGCTTTGTGATCAATATATAGATTCTTTGATAAAAGAGATCCACCTCGTCGGCAGTCAATATCCGGGAAAGAAAAAAGTGACCAGTTTGTATTTCGGCGGCGGTACACCGGCGCTGGCCGCTGAACGTATTCATGAAATCATAGAAGCGCTGGAAGAGCATTTCATCATCACCGAAGGGATCGGACTGGAACTTCACCCGAACGATGTCACTTTGGAAGTACTGTCCATTTTAAAAAATGCCGGCGTCACGAAAATCAGCATCGGCATCCAATCCTTCCGCAACAAATATCAAAATATCCTTGGCAGAAAAACAGTGGATATCAAAGCGCTGCAAAAAGCGTTAGCGGCAGTCCCCTTTGAGACGGTCTCTATGGATTTTATTTTTGCGCTTCCCGGTCAAACCTACGAAGACTTGAAATCTGATATTGATGAAGCTTTTTCTTTGGGAGCAAATCATGTCGCTATCTATCCTTACATTGACTTTACTTTTACAAAAAGCACCGTTGTCCCGATGTCCAAAAAAGAAAAACGGGAATTATTGGATGCCATTACCCGATATTGCCAGTCTAAAGGATATGCCCGCAGCTCTATTTGGACATTTTCCGGCGACCCGAAAGCAAAGTATTCTTCCATGACAAGAGACAATTTTCTCGGATTTGGCTGCTCCGCAACCACTTTGCTCCAAAAGCAATTTAAAATCAATACTTTTGACATTCCATCCTATTGCGCAAGGATCCATGAAAAAAAGCTTGCCACTTCATTAACGATCCGTTTTACAAAGCGGCAGCGAATGATCTATTGGTTGTTCTGGACCGCATACAGCACAAAAGTGAACGCAAGAGATTTTGAAAAATTCTTCGGTGTGCCGCTAAAGAAAGTTTACGGTGTTGAGCTTTGGATCGCACAGCGTTTGGGCTTTATCACAGAGAAAAAGGATACTTATGAAATGACTTTGAAAGGTGCCTTCTATTATCATTATTATGAAAACTTCTATACTCTGGCTTATATCGATAAAATGTGGGGTATCATGCGCAAAGAAGCATTCCCGGCGCGCATAAAGCTGTAGTATAGCTGCGAATCGCTATTCACAAACTCCGCAAGCATTCCCGGCGCGCATAGAGCTGTAGCTTGCCGTATGCCAAGAAAAATATTGCAACAAAGCAAAAAAAGAACAGGCATGCCTCTTTCGGTCATGCCTGTTTCACAGAAATCCGTTTTACTGTTTTATAAGCACAGCCTTTCGGCTAGTGTTTTTTTGATTGTTTCATCGCTTTACGGTATCTTCTTATTTTATTCCTATGCGTCCAAATCGATCTTCGGTTTCTTTTCGGAGCGTTTATACAGCGTAATGATGCTTCCGATCACCTGTACCACTTCAATATCTGTTTTTTCCGCGATTTCACCGGCGATTTCTTTGGCGGTCCCTTCCGCGTTTTTTAAAACTTTGATCTTGATCAATTCTCTTGCTTCGATATTGGCCAAAATCTCCTGTATGATCGTATCATTTAAGCCGCCTTTGCCGATTTGGAACACCGGTACTATGGTATTGGCCATAGAACGCAGTTTGGTTCTTTGCCTGCTGGTCAAACTCATCTTTTCACCTCTTTTTTAATAGCTTAGATCGTCAAAAAACTGAAATTCCACGTCATCGATCACAACATCGTCTCCTTCTCCGATTCCCGCTTCTCTCAAAGCGTCGATCACACCCATTTTGGTCAGGATCTGATGAAAATGCCGCAGCGCGTCTTCGTTGTCCAAATAGGTCATTTGGGTCAGTTTTTTGATCCGATCGCCTTCCACATAATAAACGCCGTCCTCTTCTCTGATAGTAAATGCCGGCGCCTCTTCTTCCATTGTATAAAGCGTCGTGTCTTCTTCCACATTGATCCGTGGCATAGGGATCTTCTGCAATTCATAAAAAGCGGTTTTCATCAGCTCTTCCACTCCTTGTTTGGTGGCGGCCGAAATGGAAAACACTTTGCTTTCGATCCCTTCTTTTTCTATATACGCTTCAAAGATCTTTTTGTTTTCTTCCGCGCCCGGCAGATCCATTTTATTCAACGCAATGATCTGCGGCCGATCGGATAAGTCCACTTTATAATTCAACAGTTCCTTGTTGATGATCTCAAAATCCCGGATGGGATCTCTGCCTTCCTGTCCCGAAATGTCGATGACATGAATCAAAAGCCTTGTCCGCTCTATATGGCGCAAGAACTCATGTCCCAGTCCCTGCCCTTCGTGAGCGCCTTCGATGAGTCCCGGGATATCCGCCAAAACAAAGCTTTGTCCTTCTCCGATAAAAACGACTCCCAGATTCGGCGCCAAGGTGGTAAAATGATAATCCGCGATTTTCGGTTTTGCCTGGGATACCACCGAAAGAAGGGAAGATTTTCCTACGCTGGGAAACCCGATCAATCCCACGTCTGCCAATAGTTTTAATTCTAAAGTGATCCACCGCTCCTGTCCCGGTTCTCCTTTTTCCGCATATCCGGGAGCGCGGTTTTTGGGCGTTGCGAAACGGGCGTTTCCTCTGCCGCCTCTGCCGCCTTTTGCGATCACCAGCATATCTCCGTTTTCTGTCAAATCGCCTAATATCCTGCCTGTATCGTCA
>JAEEYS010000099.1 GCA_016288255.1 Bacillota bacterium | reverse complement strand
GAGCGATTGCTTGGGGATGAGAATAGACTTGCAAAATATCTTTTACGGTAGCCCCTTTGTTGACCAAGAGGTTTTGTCTGATCTTTGTATCATGGATCTGTTGAATGACAACCGGATAAGAATAAAACAGATCCAACACTTCTCCGACATCGCCGGTATAGGAATTTTCTATGGGAATGATCCCATAGGCGACTTTTTCTTCCGTCACTGCCTGGAATACTTCTTCAAAGGTAGCATACGAGATCTTTTCATAATCCGGAAAAATCGCTTCTGCCGTCATATGAGAAAAAGCGCCCGGAATGCCCTGATAAGCTGCTTTGTCTTTGTTCAATATCTTTCTCTGATAAGCCTTGGAAACGCCCATCAAAGATTTTAAGAATTTCTCATAATAAGGTCTTAAGTCCGGATCCTGCAAATAGGAGCTGTTTTTTTCCATGACCTGCTGTTCCCTTTTTGCGTCCAATACTTCCATCCCATTTTCTTTTTTATATGCTGCAATGGCGGCCGCTGCCTCCATGCGTTCCTCAAACATGAGAACCATCTTTTGATCGATAGCATTGATTTTTTCTCTTTCCATCTCTAAGCGGTTCAACGTATCACCTCCCTTAAAGGGTATCACGTCCTTTTTCAGAAAAATATTCTCAAAAAGGCTTTGTTTTATCATCGTTAATCATCATTATAGCAAAAAACATTTCTATCCTTCAACCATTTCTGCAAAAGCGCAAAACCAAAACAAATTTTTTCATCGGTTTCAGCTAAAACAGTCTGCATTCTATCCGCTTTTTGCTTCTTTTTCTTTCTAAAGAACAAAAAGAAGGGAGTCTCCCTTCTTTTTTCCTCTTTTGATCTTTTAATCTTTTTTGATTTCTTTTACCTCTTTGGCCACCCGATAATATTTGGTCAAGACCCTTACCGGAAAAGAAAAAATAAACTTCTTAAAATCCTGCTCCATTTCTTTGGTCAATCGTTTGGGTTTGGTTATGATCCGTTCCACCCAATCCTCTTTATACTGCTCCATCAACTTTTCCTTATCAATGTCGATCCCGTTGCCGCATTTTTTGCATTTGATACTTTTCAAATATTGTCCCGCATAGGTAATTTCATGCGTTGTTTCTTCGTTGCAATGCAGACAAAACAAAGTTGCTTCCATGATCTTCATCGGTATCCCTCCTCACTGAAATAGGAATCGAAAGCATCTATACAAATATCATACCTGTCTTTTTCTTTCTTTATTCCGCGCTATCGATCAAAGCGTCCTGTAATTTTCTCAGCCGTACTTTTTCCGATTCTTTTGTGATCTCTACCATATCATAGGTCAAGACCGTATCTCTTTTGATGGCTTTTTTTACTTTGATACCTGCGTCGCAAAGCCCTACCGGCAGCATGTTTTCTTTTTTGGCTTTTTCAAAGGTCTCCAACGTGCCGTAAACCGTATATCCGCCGATCTCATCCAAACTTTCTCCCGGCATCAGGTCCCGTTTGGCTACCGCTACCGTCTCCGCAAAGGGAGTTTTCCCTTTCGGCGCAATCGTCGCCATGCCGTTAAAATAAGCATTGGCGATGGTGATCGGCGTTTCCAAACAAGTCAGATGATAAGGGCGGTATAAAGTATAGTTGGGGCCGTCCCCCAAACTCAAATACTTCATCAGATCCACCACATCTTTATTTTTTGTCGTCACGATCACAAAAACACCCGGCGCGATACCGTTGACAAAATCCACACGGCGGTATCCATCCAAGATACCTCCTTCTTCTTTTAAAGAAAAAATACGGTTTAAGCCCGCTACATCACTTTTGACGCCGTGCATTCCCCGTTTGTCCGGCAAAAATCCAATGGCGTTGGCTACCGCATTCATTTCGATCATGGTCTTTGTGCCGTCGACAAAAGACGTCAGCATCGTAGGATTGGTCCCTTTTATTTTTGCCGCTTCCAAAACATCTTCCGCCACCGCGTGCACATTCAGCGGATTGTTCTTTCCTTTTCCCGCTACGATCACTTCAAGACCCATGTTTTCCGCGAACCGCACCAGATCCAAGATCGCTCCCGGCTCATCTCCCGCTGTTCCGGTATAGGTCACGTGATTTTTTTGCGCCAGATGATTCAAATAGTTTCCTACCGTCACATCCGCTTCCACATTGAGCATTACGGTATGCTTTTGATGTAAAATGCTTCGATAAGCGATATCCGCACCCACTTCCACATTTCCGGTAGCTTCCACGATCACATCCAGATTTTCACATTCCGTCAAAAGACGGTAATCGTCTGTCACCGCATATTTTCCGTTTGATACAGCGTCTTCCGCTTCCGACTTTTTGTTGATCTCTATGATATCAAAAGAGGATATCCCCCCATTTTCAAATGTATCTTTTGCTTTTTTTGCTGTTCTGCTGCAAAGAAAAACAACTTCCATGCCCGGCACGTTCCGCATCTGAGAAACCAAAACTTTACCCATCTGTCCGGTCCCGACTAAGCCTACTTTGATTTTTTTCTGTTCTTCCTGCAGCTTTTTCAGTTTGATCAATGTGTCCATTTTCTTTTTTACTCTCCTCGGATTCCCTTCGTTTTACAAAACATTTACCTGATTTCAGTTCAGTCTATTTTTCCGTTTTCTCTCATATACATGCTATGGGGTGAATACGATGCTAAAATCAAAAAAAACATTTTTCTTTTCTCTGCTTCTCATACTCTTTTTGATCTTATTTCTTTTTTTCTTTTCTTTTCATCTAAACCGCATTCCCATCGTATCCAAAACCATCACCGTTTTCCAAAACGATCATGATGCTTCCATCGCGACCGTCCCTTCCGGTATCACCGATACCAAAGGCGATATCCGTATCGGTGTTGAAAAAAGCGTTCAGGAAAAATACTTTATCCTCTATTCTTTTATGACAGGCGATCAAAGCAATTTTACCCTTTATCTCATTATTGAGAACAAAAAAGGAGAACTCTTGCCGGAAAATCCCGCCATATCGGTCTTTCTCATGGACCAAAAAGGCACCGTCTACGAATCTTCTCCCGCCTATGCGCTAAACCCCTATCCGGAAGATGAGCCTTTGGGATGGAAACAAATTTTGATCGTAAAATTTGAGCCTCTCCCCAAAGATGTTGCCGCAGTGGACGTTTTTCTTGATTATGACGGCAAACAGTTCCTTCTAAAAGATGTCTTGGTCCCTTAGATCTGTTTTCAGAGCAAAAGCATGCATTGCCTTCCTGCCGCGTGATTCTTCTTATGCTTTCCGATTTTTAAAATGCAAACGACCCTTTTATTTTTGTATCCCTCTTTCGATCGCCACATAAAGCTCATCCCGCTCTTTCGGAAAAATCGGCAGGACTTTACCGTCTTGATACAGCATGACCCCTTTTTCTTTTTCCACCAATTTTCCGATCACAGAAGCTTCTACGCCGTTTTCTTCCAGTCGTTTTACCAAAAGGTGCCCGTCCGGTATGGCAATCAGCATGGAGCCGCTGGAAATCAGGTGCAGCGGATCGATTTGAAACAGATCACAGATCGTTTGTGTCACGGAATGGATGGGGATCTGTGAAAAATCGATTTTTGCACCGGTATCGGAAGCTTTGGTCACTTCATAAACGGCGCCCATGATACCGCCTTCCGTCACATCGTGAAGAGCGGTGGCCCCCATTTCTCTGGCTATGACCCCTTCTTTTACCACGCTCAAAAGTTTTCCGAATCCTTTTCCCTCTTCTATGACTTCCTGGCCTATTTTTGCGCGCAGTTCGGTTTCAAAATCACTGCACAAAATGGCAGTTCCCTCGATTCCGGCCCCTTTTGTGAGCACAAGGTCTTCTCCTACCCTTCCGCGCTTTGAAGTAGTATATTCCGCCTTTTTTGCCTTTCCAATGGCCGTTGTGATGGCAACAGGCTGATTCACCGTAGCTGTTACTTCCGTGTGGCCGCCGATGATACAAATATCAAGGTCATCTGCCGCTTTTAAAACGTCATCCATAATATATTGGATTTCTTCTTCCGTAATGCTTAACGGCAGCAGCAAAGTAAAAAGCAGTCCCAAGGGGGCAACACCCATGGCCGCGATATCGTTACAGGAAATATGAACAGCCAGTTTTCCCAGATCTTTGACCGCCCCCGTAATGGGATCCATGGACAAAATACAGACATCTTTTCCAAAATCCACCACAGCGCAGTCTTCTCCGATCTGCGGGCCTACCAAGATATCTTCTTTGTCGATATGGATTTTGGATAAAACCAGCTTTTCCAATAATTCCGGTGTTAATTTTCCGCTTTTCATATACGATCCTCTATTTCCAATCTTATTTCAAATTTATTATAGGACAATCCTAAAAGAAGGACAAGCGTCCTTTTACAAAAGAACAAAAAGCCTAAGATATACCCAGGCTTTTTGCTTTCTATCCGCTTTTTTAAAATATTTTCTCCTTAAAACTTGCCTGTCGATCCAAATCCTTCCGCTCCCCGTTCTGTTTCGGAAAGCGTTTCCGTCAATTCTAATTTTTCTAAAAAGATCGGAAGCACCACCAGCTGAGCGATCCGTTCATAAGGCACGATCTCATAAGGTTCTTCACTCACATTGATGAGTGTCACTCTGATCTCGCCCCGATAAGTAGCGTCTACGGTGCCGTACTGCGCCACGATCCCTCTTTTTGCCAAACCGGACCGGGGCCGAATATCTCCCACGTAGCCGTTGGGGATCTCCGTCATCACACCTACCGGTACCGTAAGCACCTTATGGGGCATAATGACAGCCGGTTCCGTAATCCTGGCTTTTAGATCCCAGCCTGCGTCATATTCATGTTTTTTATAAGGCATACATTGTTCATCCACTAGCTTAATTCTCATGTATTTTCTCCTTGTTTTCCTTTTCGATCATCATGTACAATCCTAATCCATAAACCTGTTTTTTGTCAATCGTTCCAAAACGATCTTTTTCTGTTTATTTCGTATGCCAAAGCATTCTGTTGTCCTGAAAAACAATATCCGTTTCTCCCCTGTTGTGAAGATATGCCAGGTAAGACCGTATGGTCCCCCCTGTCAAAACATAACGGCTGTGGGTCATCTTCGATCCGTAATGATCCAGGACCTTTTTTAAAATCTCTTCAAAAGAGATCGGCTCTCTGGTAAGCTCCTTGATGAGCCCTATCATTTCATGAATCTTTTCTAGATTAAAATCCGCCAGTTCTTTCACGTCCGTCATCACCGGTTCGTGAGAAGGAATAAAAAGCTTGCCGGATAAGGTTTTGACTCTTTCCAGTGATTTTAAATGCTCCTCCACCTGAAACACATAGGGTACAGGCTGTTTTTTAAATGTTTCTTTGCTGGAAAGAATATCCCCGATAAACCAAATATCATCATCGGTCCTGATCCCCACCATAGCCACGGCATGGCCGTCCAGTCTGACCGTTTCCAGCCCTTTGGGAAGCGTTTTCGCCGTTAAAGGAGCAGCTTTACTGGGCCGTGCCAGGAAAAAATCGGTATCGATCTCCTTGATGGGGTATCCGCCGGACAAAAAAGGCCGTTCCAAAACCGGATATTCCACAAACATGATATCCGGCGCGCAGGCATAAACAGCGCACCCTGTTTTTTGCTGGATCAGCTCATTCCCGCCCACGTGATCCGCGTGAGAATGGGTATTGATGATACAGTTTACTTTCCATCCTCTGCTCTCTACTATGGCAAGCACATCCTCCGCCACTTTTCTGTTGTTTCCGCTGTCGATCAGACAAACTTCTGTCTCATTCAGTTGATAAATCCCTACGGTGACCGGCGCCGTAATATAATATGTCTTTTCCCCGGCCTCTATCAGTTGATACATAATTGCAGTCCTTGCTTTTCTTGTATTCTATGATCTCAGATCATTTCTTTTTCTTTTGAAAGAACGATAGGCATCCTTTCCTTTTTATTTTCTCATGCTTTCCCCGTTTTGTCATCCTTTTCTCTGTCAAACAAAAGAAAAAACCAGAGGATCTCTGGTTTTTTCTTTTCTGTTTCAGGTTCAATCCGAAAAAATATCTTTTGACAGGATCTCTACTCCTTTGTCTTTCAAAAACGCCGTTGTTTCCTCTACATCGTCTACTCGAAGCACCATACATGCCGCATTGTCCTTATGCATCAAAAAAGCGTAAGTATAAGCGATACTGATCCCTGCTTCCGCCAAGATCGTCAATACCTTTTGCAGTCCTCCCGGTTCATCCGATACTTTGATCGCCACCACCGGCGTGACCGCTACGATCCAGCCGTCCGCCTTCAGTGCCACTACTGCCTTTTCCGTATCGCTCACAATGATCCTTAAAATGCCGTAATCATTCGTTTCTCCAATAGATAACGCCCGCATATCAATATTTTCTTTTGCCAGAACTTTGGTAAGCTCTAAAATCTTACCCGGTTTGTTTTCCACAAAAACTGAAATTTGCTCTACGTTCATATTGAAAACACTCCTTTCCGATTACACAAGCTTCCGCTTATCTATTACTCTAACCGCTTTTCCTTCACTTCTTGCAATGGTTTTGGGAGCAACAAGATGTACTTTTGCCATAATGCCCAGCATAGACCTTAAGGATTCTACGATCTGTTTTTCCGTTCTGGAAATATCGGTCAAGGTATCCGAGAACATTTCCGGTGTCATTTCCACGTCAATATCAAAAGTATCCGTGTTGTTCACTCTGTCCACAATGATCTGATAGTTGGATTTCAGCCCCAGATTCATCAAAACGGTTTCGATCTGAGACGGGAAGACATTTACGCCGCGGATGATCAGCATATCGTCCGAACGTCCCATCGGTTTTGTCATTCTGACATGTGTTCTGCCGCATGCGCAGGGTTCATAATTCAGGATACAGATATCTCTGGTGCGATATCTTATCAGCGGGAACGCTTCTTTTGTAATGGAAGTAAATACCAATTCGCCTTTGGAGCCTTCCGGTAAAACTTCGCCCGTATCCGGATCGATGATTTCCGCGATAAAATGATCTTCGCAGATGTGCATTCCTTTTTGTTCGGAGCATTCATAGGATACGCCCGGGCCGGAAAGTTCTGTTAATCCGTAAATATCATAAGCTTTGATCCCCAATGTTTTTTCAATATCATGACGCATTTCTTCCGTCCATGCTTCCGCACCGAAAATGCCTGCTTTCAATTTGATCTGATCTTTCATGCCTTTTTCTGTGATGCTTTCTCCGAGAAAAGCCGCATAAGAAGGTGTGCAGCATAAGATCGTAGCGCCCATATCCGCCATAAATTGTATCTGTCTTTCCGTGTTCCCGGAAGACATCGGTAAAGTCAAACATCCCACTTTATGAGAACCGCCGTCCAGTCCCGCTCCTCCGGTAAAAAGGCCGTAGCCGTAGCATACCTGGCAAACATCCTCTTTCGTTCCGCCTACCGCAACGATCGCTCTGGCGCAGCATTCTTCCCATAGATCGATATCGTGCTGGTTATAAAACGCTACTACCCGTTTTCCCGTTGTGCCCGAGGTGGAATGAATCCTGACACATTCTTCCAGCGGAATGGCAAGAAGTCCGTAAGGATAGGCTTCTCTTAGATCCGCTTTGCTCAAAAAAGGAAGTTTATGTAAATCTTCGATGCCTTTGATATCTTCCGGTTTCAGTCCTTTTTCGTCCATTTTTTTTCGATAGTAGGGAACATTTTCATAAACATGTGTCACCTGTTTGACTAATCGGTCACTCTGTAACTCCTTGATTTTGGCCCTGGACATGGTTTCGAATTCCTGTTGAAAATACTGTTCCATCTAGCTGCTGGGTAGTGCTAATGAATGAGAGATCT
>JAEEYS010000098.1 GCA_016288255.1 Bacillota bacterium | reverse complement strand
CCGTCCCACTCTATTTTGGGGATCAAAAGACGAATCAAACTCCGCTTTTCCAAAAGGTCCAAATGCTCAAAATCGATCCCTTCCGGCAGTATCTCTTTCATCATTTCTTCTATCAGCTCATCCGCTTCCCCGCCCAAAATATTTTTTACGGAACAGAGCTTCGTTGTACCCCGCAATTTGGAAGAACAAATATAGCTATATTTTTCGGAAGAAGCGCCGTATCTTTTTGCAAACATCTTTTCGCCGCAATTTCCGCAATAGATCAGCCCGGACAACAGCCCAAAAGCGGACATCTTCGGCAGTTTTTCCCTTTTTTTACCTGAAAGCGCCTCTTGTACTTTGATCCAATCTCTGCCTTTTAGAATCCCCCTATGTTTTCCAATGGCAACGATCCATTTGTTTATGGGGTTTCGCTTGCTACCGCCGTTTGCATGATCTCTCTTGTTATAAGCGGCAATCCCCTGTTTTCCGTTCCATTTCTTTCTTTCCTCACAAATATCCGCCCCCTTTTTCAAAAAATAATCATAGGCATCCTGATCCGCCATGCAGTAAACGGGATTTTTTAAAATATCCCTGATCCCCAGATTAGAAAAATATTTTCCCGTTGTCTTGGAACGGATTCTTTTTAACATCAAATCTTTCTCTACCGCCGAAACGGAACCGGTTTTAAAAAAGCAGTCGAACATCATTTTAACTACTTTCATTTCTTCTTCTTTGATTTTTAATATATGGAAAGTTTTTATTTTTCCCTCCACGATCACTTCATTGATACTGACGCTTTCATATCCCGTGGGCGGCGGCCCTCCCAAATATCGGCCTGTACGAGCCAGCATGTGCATATTGTCCCGCACACGCTCCGCCAGCGTTTCCCGCTCCAGCTGCGCAAAAACAGAAGTGATATACATCATTGCCCTTCCCATGGGGGTTGCCGTATCAAACCGCTCCTTGATGCAGATCAGCCCCACGCCTTTTTGTTCCAGCAGTTTCACCAACCCCGAAAAATCGCTCACATTCCTGCTGAGCCTGTCAAGCCGATAGCAAATAATATAATCAAATTTCAGTTTTTCAAGATCCGCCATCATTTTCTGAAACTGCGGACGATTGAGATCCTTGGCAGAAACACCTTCATCCTCATAAACATAAATATCCTCACAAGATACTTCCGGCATTTGGAACGCGACATAATTTTTACACATCAAAACCTGGTTTTCCACCGATTCGCCTTTTCCCGTAAAAAGAGACTTTCTGCTGTAAATTGCAATTTTCAAACGATCACCCTACTTATCTTTATTCTGCCCGGGTCAAAAAAATCAAAAAAATAAAAGCACCGAAGTGCTTTTATTTTTTCAGACCAAAGAGTCCCTTTTTTTCGTAAGGCTCCGCCTCATAACTTGTCATCGTATAACCGGTCTCATCAATTACCAGCTTCAGTTTTTCCTCATCGATCTCTTTCTCTGCGATGATTTCCGCCATTTTCTTAGAGCGGGAAGCGTTTACTTTTTTTACAGGAAAGTTTTTACGGATCGCGTCATTGATATGCGCTTCACACATGCCGCACATCATACCGTCGATCCCGACTTTTATTTTTACCATACGACCACCTCAATCGTTTTAAGGCTGCTCAACTGAGCAGCCTTCTTTTTTAACTGTGATGACAGGTATTGCTGTACTGACAGCCGGAGCAGCTTCTGCCGCACATCATACTGCTTTGCGCCTCTTCTGCTTTTTCTTCCGCGCAATGCCCCATTTTGGCGCACTGTGCGCATTTTTGACCGCAAATGCCAATACCTGCTTTT
Source organism: Bacillota bacterium (assembly GCA_016288255.1). Taxonomy (GTDB): domain Bacteria; phylum Bacillota; class Tb-RUG-66; order Tb-RUG-66; family Tb-RUG-66; genus Tb-RUG-66. The sequence continues at coordinate 11,788 of JAEEYS010000098.1, read as the reverse complement.
TTATCCAAAACCATTGTGCGAATTGCGAGAAACACGATAAATGCAACTGCAAGCAGTGCAACTATTGTGCCCCAATTCACCTGCAGAAATCGTAACATTTCATCATCCCTCTCTGCAATACATGCTTTTATTCAGAAACATTTGCCATTTGTTTTTTTGTTTTCTTGACTGCAACAGTCAGGTGGTTTTCATCATATTTATTCTTTCTGAACAGCAGATAGAAGAATCCCACCAGAACCAAAATAGCGAAGATCAAACCAATTACATTCATCTCTTCTGTAAAGATGGAACCGATCTGATATACGCAAAGCGCGACTGCGTAAGCAAGCACGCATTGGTAAGCGATCGCGAACCAGGTCCATTTTGCCGAGTTCATTTCTCTCTTGATCGCGCCGATCGCCGCAAAACAAGGAGCGCAAAGAAGGTTGAACAGCAAGAAGGAATAAGCGGCTAATTTTGTCAATCCTGCGAAATCCAATACGCCGAATACCCCTACCACTTCTTCTTTTGCTACAAGACCCATAATGGTAGCGATGGTTGCCTTGATCCCTTCCACTCCCGTACCAAATCCAAGAGGAGCAAAGATAAACTTGATCCCGTTGGCAAGCATGCCAAGCACGCTGTTTTCCAATTCCATATCCGGGCTGAAACCGAATTGCCCATCGATATAACCAAATACGGAACCCAGCCATACAACGATAGAAGAAATAAGAATGATCGTTCCTGCTTTTTTAATAAAGGACCAACCGCGTTCCCACATAGAGCGAAGGACCGTACCTACTGTGGGAAGGTGATAAGAAGGAAGTTCCATAACAAAGGGCGCAGGATCTCCCGCAAACATTTTTGTCTTTTTCAAAATGATCCCGGAGCAAACGATTGCCGCGATCCCTACAAAATAAGCGCTTGTCGCAACAAGAGAAGACCCGTGGAACAAAGCAACGGCGATCATTGTAATGATCGGCAGTTTTGCTCCGCAAGGGATAAACGTCGTTGTCATGATCGTCATACGGCGGTCGCGCTCATTTTCAATGGTACGGGAAGCCATGATCCCCGGAACACCGCATCCTGTCCCAACCAATACAGGGATGAAGCTTTTGCCGGAAAGACCGAATTTTCTGAAGATACGGTCCATAATAAAAGCGACACGAGCCATATAACCGCAGCTTTCCAAGAAAGCCAAGCAAAGGAAAAGAACCAGCATCTGCGGCACGAAACCGAGTACTGCGCCGACCCCTGCGACGATCCCGTCAAGGATCAAGCCTGTTACAAATTCATTGGCACCCATCTTTTCCAAAAGGTTGCCGATCAAAACCGGGATCCCCGGTACCCAAGTCCCATAATTTTCAGGTTCCGGAACCTCTCCTGCCGGTTCGATCCCTTCTTCTTCATCACCCATAGCATAGGTAACATATTCCGAAATATCATATCCTTGTTCCGCAAGAGAATCCGCAAAGAATTCATACGGTTCTTCAAAATCGCCCCAACTTCCATCTTCTACTGCACCCAAAATATCTTCTGCGCCGGGCACTTCCGCAGCCACTGCTTCTTCAATGGTTTCTTTGAATTCCACATTGGAGAACAGGTATTCTTTCGCGTATGTATCCATTGCTTCTTCATACTCGCTTTTCCCTGCAAGATGCCATCCGTCGCCGAAAAGACCGTCGTTTGCCCAGTCAGTCAAGCCTGTGCCAAGAGCCGCCCCCGACATGGAGATCGAATAGACCAGGAACATGATCAATGCAAAAATAGGAAGTCCCAAGAAACGGTTCGTCACGACTTTATCGATTTTATCGCTTGTGGAAAGCTGTCCTTTGTTCGCTTTTTTATAACAAGATTGGATCATAGAAGAAATATAAATGTATCTTTCATTTGTGATGATAGATTCCGCGTCATCATCCATTTCCGCTTCTGCCGACGCAATGTCTTCTTTGATATGCGCCATCACGTCAGGCGCGATATTCAGTCTTTCCAGGACTTTTTCATCTTCTTCGAAGATCTTGATGGCATACCATCTCTGCTGTTCGGCAGGCATATCATGCACCACCGCTTCTTCAATATGAGCCAGCGCATGTTCTACCGTTCCGCTAAAAGAATGCTGCGGAACAGTGGGTTTTCCGTTAGCGGCTTCTACCGCCATATCCGCAACGGTGTCAACGCCGGTGCCCTTTAACGCCGAAATTTCTACCACAGGGCAGGCCAGCTGGCGGGACAATTCCGCAACGTCGATCTTGTCCCCTCTTTTTTTCACAACATCCATCATGTTGATGGCAACTACCACAGGGATACCCAATTCAACGATCTGTGTTGTGAGATAAAGATTCCTTTCTAAGTTCGTGCCATCCACGATATTGATAATGGCATCCGGTTTTTCGTCAATCAGGTAATCTCTCGCAACGATCTCCTCAATAGTATAAGGAGAAAGCGAATAGATACCGGGAAGGTCGGTCACGATTACATCGCTGTGTCTTTTCAGTTTCCCTTCTTTTTTTTCAACTGTTACGCCGGGCCAGTTCCCAACATATTGATTTGAACCGGTAAACGCATTAAACAAAGTCGTTTTACCGCTGTTGGGGTTCCCGGCAAGTGCTATACGAATACTCATAATTTATCCTTTCTGCAGTTAGTTTTTTCTAACCGCTAACTAAAATTTTTTTATTCTTGTACTTCGATCAATTCCGCGTCACCTTTGCGAATGGAGAGTTCATAATCCCTTACGGTCACCTCAATGGGATCCCCCAAGGGCGCCACTTTTCGAACATAGATCTCCACCCCTTTTGTAATACCCATATCCATGATCCTGCGCTTTAAGGCGCCTTCTCCATGGATCCGTTTTACCTTACAGGTGCTGCCGATCGCAACATCTCTCAATGTCCTCATCCTGTTTCCTCCTTTGATCTGTATCTCTATGATAAAAAATATTAAACATAAATTTTGGAAGCCATTTCTCTGCTGATCGCGATTCTCGCTTCTTTTACTTTTACAATAATGTTGCCATTTTGTTCCGTAATCACAGCAACCGCCTCTCCTACAATGAACCCAAGATCTTCCAGATGTTTTTTGACCTCGGGCTTCCCACCGATTTTTTTGATGATTCCTTCGTTTCCGTCTCCAAGAACGCTAAGTGGTATCATAGTCATCCCCCAAATAAGTTAGTAATAGCTAACCTTTAAACATTTTATATGGCTGGCATGCGCCAACCACTGTCATAATCTATCTTTTGATGAATTCCGTATATTTTATATCACAAATCAAAATTGATGTCAATAGAAAAACGGAAAAAAGTTAGTAATTTCTAACTATTATTTTTCATGTTTTTTCTGTCGGCAAAATATGTATTATAACAGGTGAAAAATATGAAAAAGAAAAGGATCAAAACTGTCACGGTCATCCCTGTCCCATTATCAGCGGAAGAAAAGTCCAAAGTCCTTGCCGCGTTGACCCGCTACTTTTCCAAACCGGACAGATGCACATCAAAAAAAGAAAAATAATTGCCCATTTTATGGTAACGGAAATCGTCCGTTACAGGGCACAAAATTATTGGTCAACACCGCGATCAGCCGTTCTCTGGGAGAATCGATGATACGGCATCCTATCACGCCCGCCGCGTTGCATCCAAACCCCATGGCCATGGTCAACGCCTGTTTGCCGCAGGCACAGGCCCTTTTGAAGTAATGGTCCAAATTAAAGGCAACGCGAGGCAAATATCCCAGATCTTCCAAAAGTGTAAAAAGCGGGAAAAAAATCGCCATAGGCGGAAGCATAACAGAAACCACCGAAGCCAAAGTACGGTATACTCCCAAAACCAAAAATCCATGCAGCCAGTCTGGCGCGTGAAGATACCGAAATAGCTCCGTTAATCTATCCTGAAACCAAAAAAGCACATTCGCCAAATACCGAGAGGGATAATTGGAGCCTGTGATCGTGATCCAAAATACCAACCCCAAAAGCAGAATCATAATGGGGATCCCGAATCTTTTGGAAGTCAATATCCGATCTATCTTTCTGTCTCTTTGATCATAATTCTTGTTTTGTATGGTCACGGTATCCCTGGCGATCTTTTCCGCTGTTTTCACCAGAGAAGAAACGATCTCATCCCGTAATTTGATCCGATCAATACCCTGGCACAGCAGATTTGCCTTCGCTGTCTCACATTTTTTAATAACAGCTTGGTCTTTTCCCGCTTTCCAGTGCAAAAACTTTTCTATTTCCTCTATCAGACTCTGATCCGGGTCCAAAAGGCGAAGCGCCAACCATCTGCTTTCCATTTTGCCCTCTGTTTTTTCCAATATCTCCTCTTCCACCCCTTGTATCGCTTCTTCTATCGCTTTCCCGTAAGCCACTTTTAATACTTTCTTTTTCCCTTTTTTGTTTGCTTCTTCCCAAATCGTCTTTTTTAATTCTTCCAGCCCCTGTAGATTTCTGGCACTGGTCCCTACTACGGGGATCCCCAATACAGCTGATAATTTTTTGAAATCCACTTCTATTCTTTTTTTCTTTGCCTCATCCAATAAATTCACACATAAAACGACATTGTTTCGAATTTCCATGGACTGGAGCACCAAATTCAAGTTTCTTTCCAAACAAGTGGCGTCTGTCACCACAACCGTTACGTCCGGTTCCCCGAAACAAATAAAGTTTCGCGCTACCTCTTCTTCCTGACTGCTTGCCATCAAAGAATACGTACCGGGCAGATCCACCACAATATGATTTTTCCCCTCATAAAGATAATTTCCTTCCGCTGTGGCAACGGTTTTTCCCGGCCAATTGCCCGTATGCTGATTCATACCGGTCAAAGCGTTAAAAACAGTGCTCTTCCCCACATTGGGATTCCCTGCCAGCGCAATCAAAATATCATTTGCGGAATTTTGGATGCCCCCATCCTTTTTGATCACATTTTTCCCTGTTGATTTATTTGTCAGGCCCAAATCATAACCTCCCTATTCCCAAAATAGCGTCTATCCTGCAAAACGGTGGAATTTTTCAGAAAAATACCCTGCCCATTCTCACGAAAAAGATTAGGCAGGGATTCCATTGCCTACACACTCCTTCAAAATTCCATTCTGTTTTTATCCTTTATTTCAAAATCATTTTACTTCCGATACAAAAATATGAGAAGATTCTTCTTCTCGTATCGCGATCACTGCGCCGCGCACAAAATACGCTGTCGGATCTCCTGCGGGACTTTTTTGTATGACTTCTATTACGGTATCTTCCACCAAGCCCAGATCCAACAGCTTCCTTCGGATCGTCCCTTCACATTCCAAGGTCTTGATCCTTGCCGATTGTCCCGGTTTCAAACTGTTTAAGCTGATGTTGTTTTGTTCCATTTTATCCCCCATTTATAAGGAAAACGATAGGTCGATACATGATCAGTATATGAAGTGCAAAAAGTATGGTGACAGCTCTCCGCAAAACGGTCAAGGCAGTTAAAAGCACAAAAAAGCAGAAAGCGGCATAAAAAAAGAGCGTTCTGTCTTTCGCGCTCTTTTTTGTCGTTTTCTGCCATATTATTTTGCCCTTTTTTCTTTCTTTTATACCAATCCGATATCCAGTGCCATCATCAGCACAAATCCAATGGCAAAACAAATCGTTCCCACATTGGAATGCTCTCCTTCCGCCATGCCCGGCACCAGCTCATCGATCACCACATAAAACATCGCTCCCGCCGCAAAGCTTAACAAATAAGGTAAGATCGGCAGAAAAAATCCTGCCGCAAAAATCATCAAAAGAGCGCCGATCGGTTCTACAACGCCCGACAGCACGCCATAAAGAAAAGTCTTGTTTTTCGGCATTCCTTCTGCCTGCAGCGGCATGGACACGATCGCCCCTTCCGGAAAATTTTGCAGCGCGATCCCTACCGAAAGCGCCAAAGCGCTCATAATACTGATCTCCGTGTTGCCATACATCCAGCCGGCATAAACGATCCCCACCGCCATTCCTTCGGGTAAATTATGCAATGTAACTGCCAATACCAACTTCGTCGTTTTCTTTAATCCGCTTTTTAATCCCTCTTCGCTATGATTCAAATGGATATGCGGTATCAATACATCCAAAACCAGTAAAAAAAGCATCCCGATAAAAAAACCGATCACAGCCGGGACCAAAGCCAGTTTTCCCATTCCCGACGATTGTTCCAGCGCGGGAACCAGTAAACTAAAAAAAGATGCCGACACCATGATACCGGAAGCAAATCCCGCCAGCGCCCGATTCAGCCGCTCACTCATATCCCCTTTTAAAAAGTATACACACGCGGCGCCAAGACTTGTGCCAATGAAAGGGATCATTACACCTTCTGCTATCTTGATCCACATAGTCTCACCCTCTTTTATTGATCTTAAGTGTTACTTGCTCTTCTTTAGTTAGTCTAATCTAACTACAATAAGCACTATAGCACACCCCTCCCAAAAATGCAAGGTCGATCATTCCCTTATCTATATTTTATCCTTTCTTTCTTTTAAAATATAGATAATCCTGTAAAACTCTTTCGATTTTTACAGGATTTCTCTTTTTTCTCTTTGTCACTATTTATTTTTTGCTTTGCCGTTTTTTGATCTATATCGAATCTTCATCAAAAAAAACACTGCCTTAAGAATTTAATTGCAAAACGCCCCATAAACCGTTTTGTTTTGCCATCAGCACTCCTTCGTAAACCGGTGTCAATCTTTGGAAAGTAAAAGGCAATACTTCGTTCCCTTTTCGATCGATCAACGTAAAGACTGCGTCCTCCTCATTGATATCTCCGTTATAGACCGGCAGATATCCATCCCGGAACAGCGTCTTTCCGGCTTCCGGCCAATCATAACCGTCGTATTTCGGCTCAATGATTTTCTTTGTTTCCACATTCACAAATCCATATTTGCCCGCGAATTGATAAAAGGTGCCGCCTTCTCCCTCTCCGCCTTCTTCTTCCTCTGTAAAATCACCGATCCCCACAGGAATATACCCGTCCTCTTCAAAGAAAGCGGTTAATTCCACTTCATCAAAGAGCGGTTCTGTGATGATCTCACCTTTCTCAGACACGATCCCCAGCTTCAAACCTTCCGGATTTTTCGCGTTCTCGTCTTCTACACCATAAACGCCGTATCCTTTATAAAATCCCGTTACGATCTTAAGATCCTTGTTGATGGAAATAGGTGATAGCTTTTGATTGACAAACGACTGTTCCAAAGTGCCGTCTGCCTTTGTTTTTTCTAAACAGATGGTCGAGTCGTCCATACTGCTGATGCCGCTGTATTCCAAAGGTAAAACCAATGCTCCGGTCTCATCTATAAGACCCCATTTTTCCCCTTGCGCTACCGCGAAATATTTGTCGCAGACAGGATAGACATTATCATAGATCGCTTCTTTTAAAATATTTCCTTTTTTATCTGCGATCCCGTATTTTCCTTTAAAGAAAATACCGTCTTCCATTTTTCCCATTCCATAGGATATCAAATTCCCCGCGCGGCCGCAGATCCAATTGAATGCGATATCCGAATGATTTCCGTCCACATCATAAAATCCATAAAGCTGTTCTTCCGAATGCCCGTACGGGTCATTGGATACCACATAAATATCTGAGTAGCCGTATTCCAAAGAATTCAAAGATTTCCATACCGGCTCAATGACATATTTCCCTTTTGCATTGACAACACCATACAGTCCATCTGTCTTGACGATCCCATATCCGTTTAAGAAAGGTCCCGCTTCTTCAAACTTCGCCTCAATAAATACGCTGCCCTGCAGTGTCTTGTACCCGTAAAGGCCCGTGGTTTCATCCTGATAGCGATAGACCCCTTCCATCAATTCTTCGTTTGACATCTGCTGATACTGAGAATTGGGCTCGATAATATAATTTCCGGATTTATCGATCACACCCCACAGATCGTTTTCCGTCACATTGGCCGCGCCGTTGTTGAAGTTGAGCGCCCAGGAAAATTTCGGCTGGATCACCATTTCTCCTTTTGTATTCAAATAGCCGTAAGGCCCTCCGAATATTTCACCGGTAGAGACCATAGCCAGCCCATCGGAAAACCCGCCTTGATGAAACGCATAAGTCGGTTCCACGATCCACTCATAGGTGACTTTATTTTCATTTTCTTCCTGTTCTGTTTCCTGCTGCGTATCGGTGTCGTCTTGGTCTACATCTATATTTCTTTGGCAGCCCGTCAAAAGAAAGACCAAAGCGATGAGACAGACCAATATTTTTTTTAGATTACTCATATCCTTATCCTCCGGATTTTCATTAAAATTCCATTTTTTATATAATAAAGCTGTATTTTCTCGTATATTTTCCTTTTTTCAATAAAAATTCTGTCACACAGTATTTCATTATAGCACAAAATCAAAAAATCGACTCAAAAAAGTCATCTTTTCCCCTCTTTGTCTATAGACAAAAAAATCCGTCAAAAAGACGGATTTTTTATCATGATTTTATTTATTTAACAAATACTCATTACATCAAAAGGTGTCGTCTGATATACAAAATAGTTCAGCCAATTGGAATACAATAAATTAGCGTGTCCTCTCCACGTTACAATAGGCTCTTTGGTATCATCGTCATCCGGAAAATAGTTTACAGGCACTTTAACGGGGAGTCCTGCTTCTTTGTCCCTCATATACTCTTGTTTCAGTGTATCTCCGTCATATTCGGAATGCCCGGTAATAAAGATTTGTCTTCCTCCGTTGGTAGATACCGCATACACGCCGGCTTCCTTTGAAGAGGCCAATATTTTTAATTCCGGTGTTTTTTCAATATCCTCCCTTTGGATCGTCGTATATCTGGAATGGGGTACCAAGAACACTTCGTCAAAGCCTCTTAATAAAATCGCGTTTTTGTGATCTGCTTTATGTGGGAATACGCCAAACAATTTTTCTTCCAAGGGATACTTTTTGATCCCATAGTGATAGTACAGCGCTGCCTGCGCTCCCCAGCAAATATGGAATGTGCTGTGTACATTGGTTTTGCTCCATTCCATGATCTTACACAATTCTTCCCAATATTCCACTTCTTCAAAAGGCAGTTTTTCCACCGGCGCCCCTGTGATGATCATACCGTCAAACTTTCTATCGCATATTTTATCAAAATGGGTATAGAAAGCAAGCATATGCTCTTTTGATGTATTTTTCGACTTGTGGGTCGATGTCTGCAATAAAGTCAGATTCACCTGCAAAGGAGAATTCCCCAAAAGTCTTGAAATCTGCGTTTCTGTCGCGATCTTTGTAGGCATCAGGTTCAAAAGCACGATCTCCAAAGGCCGAATATCCTGCGTGATCGCTCTTGTTTCTGTCATAACGAATATATTTTCATTTAAGAGCATCTGTGTCGCAGGCAGATCATTTGGTATTTTGATAGGCAAAAGGATCCCTCCCTATTTGATCGATGCAAGGGCTTGCGCGATATCTTCTATCAGATCTTCCGCGCTTTCCAATCCACAGGAAAAGCGTACCAGATCCGGAGATACGCCGGCAGCTTTCAGTTCTGCATCATTCATCTGACGGTGCGTGGTGCTGGCCGGATGCAAACAGCAAGTGCGGGCATCTGCCACATGGGTCTCGATCGAAGCTAATTTTAGGTTTTTCATAAATTCTTCCGCCGCTTTTCTGCCGCCTTTTACGCCAAAAGAAACAACGCCGCAAGAACCGTTAGGCAAATATTTTTGTCCCAAAGCATAATGTTTGTCTCCCGGCAGTCCGCAGTATTTTACCCATGTTACGCCCGGGTGCGCACTCAAAAACTCAGCTACTGCCTGCCCGTTTTCACAATGTCTTTTCATTCTTACCGACAAAGACTCGATACCGAGATTCGTCAAAAAAGCGTTTTGAGGAGACTGTATACAACCGAAATCCCGCATCAGCTGCGCTGTTGCTTTTGTGATATAAGCGCCTTCCAATCCAAATCGTTCCGTATAGGTCACACCATGATAACTTTCATCCGGCGTACAAAGCCCCGGGAATTTTTCCGGATATTTTGCCCAGTCAAACTTACCGCTGTCAACGATACATCCTCCCACAGCGGCGCCGTGTCCATCCAGATATTTTGTGGTAGAATGGGTCACAATGTCCGCTCCCCATTCAAACGGTCTGCAATTGATGGGCGTAGCGAACGTGTTGTCCACGATCAGCGGTACCCCGTGAGCATGAGCCGCTTTCGCAAATTTTTCAATATCCAGTATCGTCAACGCCGGATTCGCTATGGTTTCTCCAAACACCGCTTTTGTGTTCGGCCGAAAAGCGGCATCCAATTCTTCCGCGGAACAATCCGGATCCACAAACGTAAATTCTATTCCCATGCGTTTCATCGTTACCGCGAACAGATTATAGGTCCCACCGTAGATCGCGGCAGAACTGACCACATGATCTCCCGCTCCCGCCACATTAAAAACACTCAAAAACGTAGCGGCCTGTCCGGAAGAAGTCAGCATCCCTGCCGTTCCGCCTTCCAAAGCAGCGATCTTTGCCGCAACAAAATCATTTGTGGGATTTTGCAGTCTGGTATAAAAATATCCGCTCGTTTCCAAATCAAACAATTTTCCCATATCTTCACCGGTATCGTATTTAAACGTAGTACTTTGCACGATCGGCATTTGTCTCGGTTCTCCGTTTCCCGGAGTATACCCTGCCTGGATACACAATGTGTCCTGTTTATAGTTCTTATTGTTTTCCATTGTATTTTCACCTCAAATCATGAATCATGGTTGTTTCTGGCTACGCATGCATCATAAGCGGAATGTTTTCTTACCTTATCAAAGAAACACATTTCTTCTATCAGCGCCTGTCAAGATACTTTATAGCATAACAATTTTTATCTGCTTCGTCAAGCGAAACCCTCTATCCGCCCTTGACTTTACAACGCTTTCACTATAAACTTGCCCTGTCTGCCCAAAATCATGACTAAATATCCACATCGCCCATAGCGGTTTTGTATCAAATCCGCTATAATAGAACTAGCCTAAAGAAGGGAGCGCATCCATTATGATTAAAAAAGCACTCAAAACGCTGCTCGTTCTTGTTTTGATCATAGCTGTTGTTTCCGGTTCCTTATTGCTGATAGAAGGGTATCAACTCTATCGATTCTCTGTAGGAGAAGTGGAATTGAGCCAAAAAATACAAGAAATCCAAAGTAACGCAAATTATACTTCACTAGACAATATATCGCAGGATTTTTTAAACGCCCTTATTTCTATAGAAGACCGCCGATTTTATGAGCATCACGGTATCAACCCGGTATCCATCGGACGGGCGATCATTATCAACCTCAAAAATTGGTCTTTTAAGGAGGGCGGCAGTACTATCACACAACAGCTGGCAAAAAACATGTATTATACGCAGGAAAAAAAGCTGGCCAGAAAAGTTGCGGAACTGCTGGTTGCTTTCCAGCTGGAACATAATTGCTCCAAGGATACTATTTTAGAGCTCTATGTCAATATCGTTTATTTCGGAGATGGTTATTACGGGATCAAAGCTGCCAGCGAGGGCTATTTTCACGTATCCCCCGCAGAGCTTACCTTTGACCAGGCCACGCTTCTTGCCGGGCTTCCCAACGCCCCCAGCGCCTATGCTCTCAAAAAACATATGGACAAAGCACTGATCAGACAAAAGCAAGTGATCCGTTCCATGGTGGTAAACGGCTATATCACAGAAGAGGAAGCCGTCGCCGTAATAGGATGATTTTTACCTTTTCCTTTGCAAAATAAAAAAGGATAGTATTTTTACTATCCTTTTTCTTTTTGTTTGGTCCTCACTCAACCACCGGAAGATCAGATGGTTTTGTTTTCGACTTCATCCAACAGCTTATTCAATAAAGCGT
>JAEEYS010000005.1 GCA_016288255.1 Bacillota bacterium | reverse complement strand
GTAGAACAGGCAGAAACAGTTGCAGAAGAAGTGAAAGAAGAAACGGCTGCGCCTGCGGAAGAAGCACCGGCTGAAGAAGCAAAAGCAGAAGAAGCACCGGCCGAAGAACCGGCAGCAGCACCGGCTGAAGAAGCACAGCCGGAAGATATCCCTGCATTCCAGGCAGGAGAAATCGTAAAAGGTAAAGTCATGTCAGTGACGGATACAGAAGCGATCGTAGACATTGGCTACCGTCAAGACGGGATTTTATTGCAAAGAGATATTTCCGTAAATCCTGAAGTGAATCCGAAAGACGTATTGTCCGAAGGTCAGGAAATTGATGTATATATCGTTAAATTAGAAGACAAAAACGGTAATTTGATCCTTTCCAAGAGAAGAGCCGACATGCACAATTTGTTTGAAAAAGCAAATGCCTTGCTGGAAAGCGGAGAAAAAGTAGAAGTTACTGTTTTGGAAGAAGTAAAAGGCGGTCTGGTAGCAGATTTTGAAACCTTTAGAGCTTTTATTCCGGCTTCTCACGTAGATTTGAATTATGTGCCGGAATTGAATGAATATGTTGGTAAAACCTTTGATGCAAAAGTGATCGAAGTAGATCGCTCCAAAAACCGTATCGTTTTATCCAGAAAACAAGTATTGGAAGAAGAAGCGGAAGCAAAGAAACAAGAAACCTTGAACAGCCTGCAGCCGGATACCGTCGTAGAAGGCACAGTAAAGAAAATCACAGATTTCGGTGCTTTCATTGATTTAGGCGGTATCGATGGTCTGGTTCATATTTCTGAACTTTCCTGGGATAAAGTAGGTCATCCTTCCGAAGTATTGAACGAAGGCGACACCGTAAAAGTAAAAGTCGTAAAATTGAACAAAGAAACCGGAAAAATTACGTTAAGCATCAAACAGACGATTCCGGACGCTTGGGAAACCATTGATGAAAAATATCAAGCAGGGCAGATTGTAAAAGCAACCGTAAAAAGGATCGTTTCTTTCGGGGCGTTTTTGGAATTGGAACCCGGCGTAGAAGGCTTAGTACATATTTCTCAAATCGACAATGAACACGTCAAAGAAGTAAAAGATGTTTTGTCCGTAGACCAAGTGGTAGACGTGAAGATCTTGAACATCGACAAAGAAGCGCATAAGATCGTTTTGAGCATCAAACAAGCAAAACCGCAGCCGGAAAGACCAAAACAAGAAGACAGACCGGCAAGACAGCCGAGAGAAAAAGCGGCTCGTCCGGTACAGGAAGAAGAAGAATCGGAAGGTTTGACTTCCAATTTAGGTGAAATGTTCGGACATTTGTTCAAATAAGAAAAAAAGTATCGGATCATAAAAAGCTGCAAATGAGGATCCTTGTTTGCAGCTTTTTTGTATCAACAGGGTGTTCCGGGATTGACCGAAACAAAAAGAGAAGGTATCATGATAGGCAGAAAAGTTTTTAGCAGAGACAGGAGATGGAAACATGGATTATTTTAAGAGCGAAAAACAAAAGAAAGATTATTTTTTCAGAGAAAACAGAAAAGCAGAACATATCGATCAGTTTCTTCAGCTGGAAGATGAGGCTTCCACAGGACTGGAGGACGTGAAATTCATCCATCATTTTTGCCCGGAAACCGCATGGGATGAAATAGATACCACTGTTTCTTTTTGCGGTAAATTAGGCTCAAAATGTTCTGAAAAAGATAAAATCGCTTATCCTATCCTGATCGATGCCATGACAGGCGGCACGGAGCAGGCGGTAGCTATCAACCGTACTTTGGCCCAGGCCGCAAAAGAGTTTTCCATTCCCATGGCTTTGGGTTCCTTTGCCGCAGGGCTGGAAAACAATGATCTGTGGAGGACATATCAAGTTGCCAGAGAAGAAAACCCGAATGGGATTTTGATCGGCAACATTGGAGCCCATGCGTCCAAAAAAGACGCGGAGATCACAGTGGAAGCCCTGGAAGCCGACTGTTTGGAGATCCATTTTAATTGTCCGCAGGAGCTTTTTATGCCGGAAGGAGACAGAAATTTTTCTGGAATGGTGGAAAACGTGCTGGAGATCGCTTCTGCTTTACCCATACCGGTCATTGTAAAAGAAGTGGGTTTCGGTATGATGGGAGAAGAGGTCGCGGCATTTTATCAAGCGGGGATCCGCGGCTTTGATGTAGGCGGATACGGAGGGACCAATTTTATTCAAATCGAAAAAGAACGAAGCAGAAAATTAAAAAGAAAAGATTTGCAGCTCTCGGATGAGATCTTATTTGATAATTGGGGCAACACAACGGCGCACAGTATTGTAGAAGCGCGGGCAGCAGCACCGGATGGGCTTATCATCGGTTCCGGCGGTGTCAGACATGGCCTGGAAATCGCAAAAACCATCGCGCTGGGAAGTGATTTGGCAGGGCAAGCGGGGGTTTTGTTAAAAGCCCTGCTGCAAAGAGGAGAAAAAGCCTTGTTCAATGTGCTGGAACAGGAAATCAGAGAGCTGAAGATCGCCATGATGATGCTGGGAGCAAAGAACATAGAAGAATTAAAGAAAAAAGAGATTTTGATCTTTGGCGATCTGTATCACACACTATCTTTAAGAGATTTACGGCCCGAGCGTTTTGCAAGGAGAGAAAAATAAAATATTCTGTTTGTTTCAGGGAGTTTTAACCGCTCAGAAAGGGTTTAAACTTTGCAAAGGAAAAGGGTTAAAATTATTGACAAATTTCCAATATTTTTTTACAATTACCTTATTATGTGATTTATGAACAGAAGGGAGACACTCAGTTGATAAATTCTTGCCTTGGAAGACATATTCTTGCTGAATTATATGGATGCGACAGCACGGTTTTAAATGACAGGCAGCAGATCGAAGTGATCTTTGTCGATGCGGCATTAAAAGCGGGCGCAGAGGTGAGAGAAGTTGCATTCCATAAGTTTAGTCCTCATGGGGTAAGCGGCGTAGTGGTGATTTCGGAATCCCATTTGACGATACACACATGGCCGGAATACGGTTATGCAGCAGTGGATGTGTTTACTTGCGGTGATAGAGTTGATCCTTGGGTTGCCTGTGATTATATAAAAGAGATGTTAAAGGCAGAGCATATCTTCGCCAATGAATTGAAGCGGGGATTTTTAGATCATACAAACGCACCAAAAGAGCTGCAAAAGATCATGAACAAAAAAGAAGAGCAGAAAGAAAAATAAAAAGCGTTGAGCATAAAGTGTGCGATACGCTTTTTGCTGTTTTTGGAAAGAAATTCCCGCCGATCAAGTCAGATTTTATACCTTGATGGAGGATAAGTCATTAAATAGTATAAAATAGCGTTTTTCAGCTTTCTTATTTTGAAAAAAGCGTTGAAAATCTCCGGTGGATGTGCTATAATTTCTAAGCATAGTCCGATAAAAATAAAGATTTTTTTTTAATCATGCAAGCGATTAAGGCCATGTTTTATAAATCAGACAGAGAAAGAAATAAAATTGCAGCACGATGAAAAAGTATCATAAAATGACATATGACAATAGATTTTAAAATGTGGAAGCGTCAAAGAGACCCCTTTAGAAGAAGTATTTTTAAAAAAGCAAAAGATATAGGTTGTTTTATGCAGATTTTCCTATCAGAAAGCGCCTATATTTTTAGTGTTTATAAGGGACGAAACGGCAGAAACAGCCAAAAAGCGATTCTTGGAAAATCGATGTATAATTATGAATTTGTTACAAAAAAGACAGATATTAGGTAAAGACTCTGATCTATGTTTTGAATTTGCTTGATCAA
The DNA here is from genome assembly GCA_016288255.1 of Bacillota bacterium. Classification (GTDB taxonomy): domain Bacteria; phylum Bacillota; class Tb-RUG-66; order Tb-RUG-66; family Tb-RUG-66; genus Tb-RUG-66. Next base: position 670 of record JAEEYS010000005.1, on the reverse strand, counting down.
ATTTTTAAATACAGTTACGACAAACTATAAATAAGTTGGTGATACGATATGGCAGAATTAGGCGAAAAAATCCTAGAGGTGAAGAATTTATCCGTTACCTTTTCCAATAAAAACGAAAAGGTGAACGCGGTAAAAGATGTAAGCTTTGAAGTGCATGCCGGCGAGACCTTGGGGATCGTAGGGGAAAGCGGCAGCGGCAAAAGCGTTACTTCTCTCGCTATTATGGGATTGATCCAAGGCCCCAGCGGCAAAGTAGATCGCGGAGAAATCCATTTTTTGGGGCAGGACCTTTTAAGAGGCAACGAAAAAGATATGTTAGATATCCGCGGGAGCAAAATTTCCATGGTATTCCAAGAACCCATGACCAGTTTGAACCCGATCCATACCTGCGGGAAGCAGGTGGCAGAACCTTTGATCCTGCATCAGAATTATGATAAAAAAGCAGCCAGAGAAAAAGTTTTGGAATTATTCAAAATGGTAGGGATCCCCAATCCGGAAAAACGGTTGGATGAATATCCTCATGAAATGAGCGGCGGGATGCGGCAAAGAGTTATGATCGCTATGGCGCTGGCCTGCAGACCGGCGCTGTTGATCGCGGACGAACCGACTACCGCTTTGGACGTAACGATCCAGGCGCAGATCTTGGAGATCATGCGGGATATGAAAAAAG
>JAEEYS010000097.1 GCA_016288255.1 Bacillota bacterium | reverse complement strand
GGCAATAAAAGGAATGGTGTTGCCTTCATCCAAAAGGGCAACCGTTCTTCTCACATGATTTGTTTTTTTTCCTAATTCCTTTGCGATCTGCTCAATGATCTCCATTCTTACTCCTCCGTCTATGAAAAAAGAAATGCCGGCATGCAAACTAACCGCCGGTATTTCAAAAATCGATCAAGCCCAAACTGATTTTCAGTGCGCTGTCTACACGATCCAAATATTCTTCATCCAAATGGGCAACCTTTTCTTTCAATCTTCTTTTATCAATGGTTCTGATCTGTTCTGCCAAAATAACGGAATCTTTTTCCAGATCGCATTCTTCCCTGGTCACTTCGATATGAGTGGGAAGCTTTGCTTTTTCTATTTTGGCAGTGATCGCCAGGGCGATCACAGTAGGCGAATACTTATTCCCCACATCATTTTGCACGACCAGGACCGGTCTGATACCGCCTTGTTCCGAACCGATCACCGGGCTTAGATCCGCATAAAAGATATCGCCTCTTTTAACTATCATGACTCCTCACTTCCCGACAAATACTCTTCATAACTTTGGAGCGCTTCGTTGTCTGCGGTCAATCCCAGCTCTGCCAATGTTCTGTTGATATTTGTCATTTCCAAATATCCCGCTTTCATTTTTTCGTAAATCTGTTTTTTCTGTCTTTCCCTGATATAAAATTTCATAGATTCACGAATAAATTCGCTTCGATTCATATTTTCTTTGGCGGCAATACCGTCCATTTCTTCCAATAAACTTCCCGGCAAGCTCACCATGATTCTTTTTGACTCAGCCATGAAAGGACCCCCTAAAATTTGATGAATAAGATGTATATGCTTCTGATATATAAATTGATATATTGATTGATATATTAAATTATATACATTGATACGATCCTATGTCAAATCAATTCCCGGCTTTTCTATTACCTATTATATTCTAAAAAGCTAAATTTATACTGTTTTCCTACATTTTGGCAATTTACCCTAGATCCATTTATCCACAGAGAGCAGTTCTCCATCCAAAAAATAAAGGCGCGGCACTCTTTTAGAAACAGAGCATACCACCTCGTAATTGATCACATTCAATTTTTGCGCGATCTCATCTACCGTAATGATTTCTTCGCCCTGTCTGCCAAAAATGACCACTTCGTCTCCGATATTCGCTTTGAGATCTTTCGGCAGTCTGACCATCATTTGATCCATACAAATATTTCCTACCACCGGCACTCTCCTGCCGCCGATCAGCACTTCGCTTTTTCCGGAGAGATTCCTGGGATACCCGTCCGCATACCCCAAAGGAATGGTGGCGATCCGTTCTTTTCCTTTGGTTCTGTAGGTCCTGCCGTAGCTGATAAACGTGCCTTCTTCCACTTCTTTGATATAAGCGATCTTTGCCTTAAAGCTCATCGCCTGCTTTAAAGACAGCTTGTTTTGATCCACTTCTTTGGAAGGATACAGCCCATAGATCAAGATACCCGGTCTTACCATGTTATAATGAAGCTCCGGCATATCCACGATAGCGGCGGAATTCGCCACATGTTTTGTGGGGATCATCACGCCTCTTTCTTCCAGCTGCCGCACCACGCCCAAAAACCGCTCGTTTTGCAGTATAGTCTACTCCTTGTCCGATTCATCTGCAGAAGCAAAATGGGTGTAGATCCCTTCTATTTCCAAATTAGGCAGCTTCGAAATGGCAACGATCTTCTCTACCGATCCTTCATTTGCCAAAAAGCCCAGTCTTCCCATACCCGTATCCAATTTGATATGGATCTTTGCCGTCTTGCCCAATTTTACGGCAGCTTTGGAAAGATCTTCCGCCATTTGTTCCATAAATACCGTTTGCATGATATTCTGCCTGATCACTTCTTCAAACTGATATTCCGGCGTATATCCCATAATAAGGATCGGTGCCGTGATCCCCTCTTCCCGCAAGCGGGTCGCTTCATCCAATACGGCAACCGCCAGCTGATCCGCGCCGGAAGCAAGAGCGATTTTGGAAACTTGTTCCGCTCCATGTCCGTATCCGTCTGCTTTCACCACTGCCATCATTTTGACACCCGGCTTCAGTGTTTTTTTGATTTCCTCGATATTGTTCCTGATTGCGCTTAAATCTATTTCAGCCCAAGCCGGCCTAACCAGATATTCCATATTGATTCCTCCGGGACCCTATGATCTTTTTTCTATCTCTAAAATCCGAACACGCAAAACTTCCTCTGTCTTGGAAGTAAACGGATTCGTAACGGAATAAACCACTTCCCGCAGCGTTTTTTCCCTGATATCCAAGACGATCTGCTTATACAGCAAAAAAGCTTTGCTGTTTCTCATGCTTCCCGTCATTTTTACCACATCGCCGTCTTCTTCTTTTTCCATATGCCTGTCTTCTGTGGAAAGCGCGGTCATATTTTCCAAAAGAAATAGATGCTGACGGAAAAGATCCGGGTATTGTACGGTAAATTCCGTTTCTCCATCAGAAACCTTGATTTCCGATGTTGTTCTATCATATTCTATTATATTTTTTTTACTGTCCTCTTGTATAGTCTTTTTTTCCACAGGATCCCATTCCCTGATCACGATTTGATCCGGTAAAGAAAAAATTTCAATCCAATAGGGCTTTAAGCCCCTTTCCGTTACTTCCGCCGTCATACGGTAGCTTTTGATCCCTTTTAACTCTTCCAGCGCATTTTCCGCAGTCTTTTCAAAAGATAATTCCAGCTTACCGCCGCATCCTGTCAGCAAAAAGCACAGAAGGATCAAAACGCCCCATTTGGAGAAATTTTTCTTTACCATCATAGACTTCCTTTATTTTTTTATAGTCTGTATCGCTTTGGGCAGTCTTCCGATCACATCGCTGGATGTAAATCCTATATCACCCAATTCTTCTTTTGCCAAATCCCCTGCCAAGCCGTGGATATAAGCGCCCAAAATAGTAGCCGAAAGCGGTGTATATTGCTGTCCCAGCAAAGCCGCGATCACGCCGGTCAAAACATCACCCATGCCGCCTTGTGCCATACCGCTGTTTCCCGTAGGATTATAGTAAACATCTTCTCCTTTGGCAGTGATCAGCGTTCCGTTTCCTTTCAAAAGAAGAATTTGGTCTGTTTCTTCTCTGAATTCTTTTACCAAAGCGAATCTATCCTGTTCTTCATAGGAGAGCCCTGTAAACCGTGTGAATTCCTTCGGATGAGGCGTGATGACCATTGGAAAATGCAATTTTTTCAGTTCATCCAAATATACTTGGTTGATACCGTCCGCATCCAAAACCAAAGGCAGTGTTCTGCTCCGATTGATCTTTTCCAGTCCAAGCAGAAGGTCTTTTAACCCTTCTTCGATCCCTTCGCTTCGAGACAAGCCCGGCCCTATGGCCACTGCGTCATAAGCATTGATTTTAGAAAGGGCTTCCATAAAAGCTTCTTTTGCAAATATACCGTTTTCTTCTTCCGGCAGCGCCATGACGATCGCTTCCGGCAGCATGGTTTTTATAATATTTGCCACACTCTTCGGCACTGCTAACGTGACCAGACCGCTGCCGCTTTTTAAGGCAGCTGCTGCCGTCAGATATGCGGCGCCTGTATAAGATACGGAACCTGCCATGATCAGCACTTTGCCCCGGCTGCCTTTATGGGCGTTGTCCGGCAGCGCTTTCATCTGTTCTTTTACATATTCTTTTGTGACGAACAAAGAATCCGGTCCCTGTACTTTGACTTTTTTCAAGCCGTCCGATGGGATACCGATCTGTTTATAGATGATCTCTCCCGCATAGAATTTGCCGGGCCATAAAAGACATCCTTGTTTTAAAGCGCCGAATGTCACTGTCTTATCCGCTTTTAAAGCCATCCCCATGACTTCTCCGGTGGTTCCGTGTACGCCGGAAGGGATATCTACCGCCATCACTCTGTTTGTTTCTGCTTTTCCCATTTCTTCCATCCAGGACAAAATATCCAAATAAAATCCGGTAATCTCACGATTGAGCCCGATCCCAAAGACAGCGTCAATGATCAAAATCGGCATAGGGAAATAAAACTTCTTTTTATCATATGATTCGTTCAAATAGGTTATGCTTTCCGGATACAATTTTTTCAAAACATTCAAATTGATCAAAGCGTCTTTTCCATACGTTTCCTCTTCTTCCAAAATCAAAACGTGCACCTTGTATCCCCGCAGGAGCAATTGCCGGCCGATTACAAAACCGTCTCCTCCGTTATTGCCTTTTCCGCAGACGATCACCGCTTCTTTCAGGTCATACTGTTCCATTTCCCGAATAGCTTCTTCCGTTACCGCCATCCCCGCGCTTTCCATCAAGATCAAGCCGGGTACGCCTTCCTGTTCCATTGTCATTTCTTCCCATGTCCTCATTTCTTTTGGGGTTACAATGGGCAGTAATCTTTTTGTTTCTCTTGTCATGCTTGTCTTTCCTCCTTTAATATGATCACTTCTGCCGCCGCATAGTGTTTTTCGTGGCTGATAGAAACAAATATCTCACCGATACCCATTTCTTTCGCGACAGCGGCCGCTTTTCCTTTTAGTTTCAGCACCGGTTTTCCCAGCGCGTTATTTTCCGTCACCACTTCTTTAAAAGAAAATCCCCTGATCCCAGTACCAAGCGCTTTGGAAAAAGCTTCTTTTACCGCGAAACGGCCTGCCGCCGTTTCCGCCCGGTTTTTCCTTTTTTGGATCAGTGCGATCTCTTCCTCCGCAAAAAAGCGGGACAAAAACGTTTCATGCTCTTCCATCAGCGTTTCGATCCGTTCCACTTCCACGATATCAAGACCGATCCCATAAATCATACCATCATTCCTTATTTTCTTTCTTCTCTGTTTTACCTTAGCTTTATTCTTTCAGTTTCTTTTCCAGATCCTTGGTTTCCCATTTGGTCAGATCAAAGATCTCTTCCTGCACATCGTACTCTTCTTCATCGATCCGAAATACCTTTTTGGATCTCCCTTTTCTCATCGGCAGTACAATCGTCTTTTGCGGGATCGCTCTCTCTTTTTTCTGCTGTTTTGGCAAAGCGGCCCTTTCTGCCGAAGGTCTTTTCTGTGGTTCCGCTTTCTGCTTCTTTTCTGTTTTTGTGTTCACCGCGGACGCTGCGGACATCCGTTCTTGTTTCCTAAAAGGCTTTTGCTTTTCTGCTGTTTTTGCCTTACGCGGCCTTTTTGGAAACAGCTTTAGCTTTTTGCCGAAAGAAGTCTTCTCTTTCTGATCGGAAACAGATCTTGCTCTTTTCTCCGAAAGCATCTCTTCCATAGGCAGCACAGAATCATTCCAGTTGATATACCCTCTCACTTCTTGAGACAAATACAGGTATACCGTCCAAAGCATGTTGCACACGATATAACATAAGATCCCGTAAAAAGTATACCAACTCAATTTTTCGAGCCGCTCTCCGCTGTAGTCCACAATGGTATAGACCAAAGACATGAGCCGAAACAGAATATATGTCAAAATAAACCGCTGGTCTCGTTTTCTAAAATATACCAAAGACAAAATAAAGAGCGGATAAATGGCTATGACGGAAAACAGCAAATGGAACACCGGCGAAAAATCCACGAACAGATTCCGCTTTAATACCACCGCCTCAAAAATCAGCGTCAAAATAGAAGCCGCGTCAAAAATAAAATAGATCAAAAGCAGCCCGTAATTCATGATTTTAAATGCCATAAACAAAAAGGAATTTTCTTCCTTTTCCTGATCTCGCTTGACTCGATTTTTCTTGTTTCGAATAAATCTGAAATAATATAAAATCGCCAAAAGAAAGAAAAGGGCAGCTATCAAATAAACGATCCGAAAAAGTTCTGCTCGCGCCACTTCTCTCACTTCCTTTCCTCATCCATCATACCACACTTTTGACAAAAGAGATAGAAAGGAATCTTTTCTGCCCCTTTTTCCTGTCTTTTCACTCCTTCTTCTTTTTCGCTTTTTTTTCAAAAAAAAGCGAAAGAGAACATTCTCTTTCGCCTGCGCTCTTTTTCTTATTTTGCGCCCCAGTTTTTCTTTCCTGTCATATGTTCTACTTCTATCACGATCACGCAAGTCCGTTTGACTGCTTCCGGAGACAGCGTAAATTCCCGTTCCTCTCCCGTAAACCATTTTGTAAAGATCGTCAATAAGCGGCCTTTTTCTTCTATGTCTTCCACAAAAACCGCTTTCCCGAAACAGATCACGCTTTTATAAAAAGTTTCCCAAGCGCTGCACGGTTTTCCGCTTCGAATCAGGTCATACCGCTTTGACACTTCAAAGCAGACCTTATCGTTCGCTTTCATGTTTTCTACTTTTTGTCCTTGCATTGCGCAGTGCAAAATAAATTTTCCATCTTCATAGGCGTAATTGATGGGCGTGATGTAAGGACTGCCGTCCGGGTTCTTGGTCCCCAAATGTCCGTCGCTGTTTTCTTTCAAAAATTCAATACTTTCCGCTTCGTCCATAATCAGATCTTTTCTTCTCATAGCGCGCCATTCCATCTTCTCTTACGCCTCCTTCACTTCGGATTTTCCCGTCATATAATCCGGTTTCAAAGTCAATACGCCGGTCCGCATCATAAAAGCCTGCACCTTTTCCGTTGCACCGATATCTTCTTTGGCTTTTCCCATATAGTGAGCGGAAAACTGAGATAAAATATCGATTTTTGCTTCTCCTTCCGGAAACTCGATCTTTCCGAAAGCGATCACACTGATAAACTCCGTCTTGAAATTTTTACAAGGCACTCTTCCTTCTGTTTCAATGTTCAGCATTTTGGAAATTTCCAAACAAACCCTGGGATCCGCTTTCAACAGGTCCATTTTGAGTCCCTGCATAGCGGAATGCAGAATAAATATCCCGTTGGAATAAACATAATTGATGGGTATCACATAGGGATATCCGTTTTCTCCGTTCATGACGATATGACAAATATCATTTTGCGAAACAAATCTTTCGATCGCTTCCTGTGTCATGACTTTGTCTTTTCTTCTCATTGGGTGTTGTCCGTGCATAGGCTTTCCTCCTTTTGAAATAAAACTTTTATCGGCCCAACAAATTTCAACTTCTAATACAATCGTTTCAGTTCTTCTTCCTTAATGGTGAAGCAGTGTTTTTCTTCCGGGAACGCACCGCTTTTTACATCTTCTTTATATGCCTCGAACGCTTTTACGATCTCCGGTGTCAAATTCAGATATTGTTTGACGAATTTCGGCACAAACTTATCGAATAACCCCAGCATATCGTGCATTACCAATACCTGTCCATCGCAATCCGGTCCCGCACCGATTCCAATAGTCGGTACGGAAATGTTTTCCGTAATATATTTTGCCACATCTCTCGGGATCGCTTCCAGCACAATGATAAAAGCGCCTGCTTCTTCCAACGCTTTTGCGTCGGCCAAAAGTCTTTTAGCCGCTTCCGCTGTTTTCCCCTGTACCTTGAATCCGCCCAGTTTCGAAGTGGTCTGCGGCGTCAGGCCAATGTGTCCCACAACCGGGATCCCTGCGTCGACAATGCGTTTGATGGTTTCTGCCATTTCCACGCCGCCTTCCAATTTCACCGCGTCAGCGCCGCCTTCTTTCATCAACCTGCCGGCGTTGCGGATCGCTTCTTCTATGCTGATGTTATAAGACATAAAAGGCATATCCGTCACGATAAACGTATTTTTTGCTCCGTTTACCACTGCTTTGGTATGGTGGATCATATCTTCCATGGTGACCGGTACAGTGGTATCATATCCCAGCATGGTCATCCCCAAAGAATCCCCTATCAAAATCATATCGATACCCGCCTGATCTACCAATAGTGCCATGGGGTAATCATAAGCGGTGATCATTGTTATTTTTTCTCCTGTTTCTTTCATTTCCTTTATTTTCGGAATCGTTACTTTAGCCAAAATAATTTACCTCTTTTCTGTGCATAATTCTTCTTTTCCTTGTATCAGTCTTACCAGCATCTCATTGATCGGAACGGGAATATTCCTTTGTTTTCCTTCTTTTACGATAGCGCCGTTTATAAACGCGATCTCCGTATTTCTTCCATGCTTGATATCCTGCAGCATAGAAGAGATATTTTCTGCCGTCCGATAAGCTACCTTTAAAGTATGCTCCACCGGATCCGCATACGGCAAACAAATGCCCATTGCCCGCACGACCCTTTCTCCTTCCGACACCGCATCTTTCAAAAGTAATCTGGCCGCAGGAGAATCCAATAGCTGTCCGTTTTTCACTTCATACAAAGCGGTCAGCGCATTGATGCCCACATTGATCAGCACTTTCCCCCAAACCAGCCCCAAAGGGTTTTCCGAAAGCGTTGTTTCAATGCCCGCTTGCTGAAACATTTTTTGTACATCCAGTATAATCGACCGATTTTCATCTGTCAATGCGCCGATGATCGTTTCTCCCACCCCGCCGTGCTGCACTTGTCCGGTTCCCAAAACAGTGGCTCCGTGAGAAGTCGTCCCGATCAAGATCCTTGATTTCGGCACCACTTCCGCGATCAAATCACTGTTTCCGTATCCGTTTTGCAGTGTCAGCACAAAAGTGTCTTTGTGGACCAAATTTTTGACGCCCGCCATGGCTTCTTTTGTTTGAAACGATTTTACAAAAACCAGCAGAAGATCAAAAGGTTCCCCTTCCCCTGCCAAATGGCAGACCGCCTTTATCGGCACAGCCTCTGTCTGTTCCTTTTCTGTCAAAAGAATGCCTCTTTTTCTTACTATATCCCGATATTCTTTATGCCTGGTCAGCATAGTCACGTCACTGCCTGCCCTGGCAAGCAGTGCGCCGAATAGATTTCCCATAGCGCCGGAACCTAAAATCCCGATTT
>JAEEYS010000096.1 GCA_016288255.1 Bacillota bacterium | reverse complement strand
TCTTCGCCCCTTTTGATCTCAAACCGCCTGCCGCAGTAAGGGCATTTCCATTTGACTGCCGTAATGACGGTAAAGGCCAAGATCCCCAAGATCAAGATCCCCAAAAAAATGCTTTGTCCCAGGGGACTGCTCATGGTAAACGGCAGTGAAAACAGCAAAAGTGATATACTGCCGTATAAAATGACCAAAGATATTTTTCTCCATGAAAACAGATTCATCTCGTTTTTCCTTTCTTTCTGGTCTTCCCCAGACTTAATTTTCTGTCATGACGGACAAGAAAAAGATATTGTTATCCGTAGTAAAGTTCTGCATGCTGTAAAGCACCAAAACTTCATCGATCTGATTTTCTTCTATATAAGCTTTATAATCTATTTTTGCGTATCGAAGGTCTCCCATATAGATCGTATCGTAATGCGGGAACAAAAAAGGCGTAAAGCAGTTGGCATAAGAGTCCTTTAGGATCAACAGATTTTTCCCCGTCTTTTTTTGACCGGTCCTGATGCGGATCAACGGCTGATTGCCGCTGAAGAACACGCTGTACTTATCTTTTTTCTCCAGATAGGACCGATCGTATAAAATGCCTTCTTTTTCTGTCTGATTTTCATAAAAAGCGATCTCTGCCTTCTCCTGCTCTTTGTTTGTGAACGCCTCTAACCTATCTGGTTTCACCCATCTGACACCGGAAGAAGAATAGCTGGTGCCGTAAAATCGGTCGCTCAACACCGTTTCTTCATACGTTTCTTTTGAAAGCGGTTCTTCTCCCAAGGCTTTCAAAAGCGTTTCATACCCGTAATAAGCGCCCAGTGTGGTCCAATGATGATCCGTTTTATAATAGATATATTCGTCTTTGTGCCGATTCAAAGCGGAAAACAGGTCAGGACACAAAATCTTGTCCCCTGCTTTTTCCCGTATTTTTTGAAACAGCGCATACTGATCGTCATAAGGCGCGTTTTTCGGCAGCTTGTCCTTTAAGATCGCCCCGCTTCCGGGCACGATCATGAGTGTCACCGGCACATCCACCGTTTCCGCAAACGTACGGATACTTTCTACATTTTTTTCCACTTGTTCTTTTCTCGGCTTTTTATATTCGGGAAACAGATAGCCGTCTTTGCCGATATAAACGCCGTTATTCTCCTGTTTTCCCACAAAGCGTTCCAAAAGCGATTTGACGGAGATCCAGTTGTCTCTTTGATAAAACTGATCTGTCACATAATCTTCGTATTCTCTGGTATACTCTCCGCTGAACAATTTCCCCGCAGTAAATTCCGGTTTTTCCGTCAACACTCTGTTTTCTTCTTCGGAAAACGCTCTGTCCGGCGTCACGGCGTTTATGACAAAAGAACCTGCCAAAAATCCGCAGAACAAGATCACCACGAAAAGAGAGAGCTTATTTCTGTTTCTTTTTTGAGATGTTTCTTTTTTCATGTTAGCGCTCCCTCCTTAAAACCGAAAATACAAAAACGGATTGTAGCTGGCGTCCACCAAATAAGCCGTCGTTGTGATCAGCATCAGGATCACGAACAAAACAGTACAAGCCGGTTTTGCTTTTTCCGGTATTTTTTCAAACAAATTCTTGGCCAAAGGTGTGGAAGCGATGGCCAAAACCAATAGAACAAATCCATAATTTCCCAAATAATAAAGGAAATTCGTATCATAAAGCCCCATGCCCTCCAGACCGAAAAGGGCTTTGATATATCCTATGCCGTGAGCCGCGTCCTCTATGGCAAAGAAGACCCAGCCGATCTCTACCAGAGCCATCAGATAAAGGTGCTGGAAAAAAGCAGGGATCTTTTGCAGCAGTTTCAACAAGAAATTCTTTTCCAAGATCAGCAGTACAGCGAAATACATGCCCCAAAGAATAAAATTATAGTTGGCGCCATGCCAAAATCCTGTCAAAAACCAAACCAAGCAGATATTGAAGTATGTGCGAAACGGTCCTCTGCGGTTTCCGCCCATGGGGATATACACATATTCCCGAAACCAGGTGCCGAGAGAGATATGCCAGCGCCGCCAAAATTCCGTAATGCTTTTGGAAATATACGGGTAGTTGAAATTCATCAAAAACTCAAACCCGAACATTCTGCCCAGTCCCCGCGCCATATCGGAATAACCGCTGAAATCAAAATAGATCTGGAATCCAAAAGCGATGATTCCCAGCCAAGCGCCCAAAACCGTAAGCTCCGCTGTCGGCGTTCCTTTGTATACATCCCACAGCATGCCGATATTGTTGGCCAAAAGGACTTTTTTCCCCAGCCCGATCAAAAACAAATACACGCCGGAAGCAAATTTGTCCATATCGGTTTCCCGATCGGTCAACTCTTTTGCCACATCTTTATACCGCACGATGGGCCCCGCGATCAGCTGAGGGAACAAAGTCACATAGGTACCGAAATCTAGGATATTCTTCTGCACCGGCGCCTCGTTCCGATATACGTCAATGGTATAAGACATGGTCTGGAAAGTATAAAAAGAGATCCCGATGGGAAGGGGCAGCCCCAAAGGAGTCAGAGGAAAATGCGGGATCAAAAGGGCGAGATTTCGAACAAAAAAGTCATAGTATTTAAAAAATCCCAGAATCGCCACATTGAACACAACGGAAGAAATGACAAACCTTTTTGCCAGTTTGTCATTTTCCCGATAACGATCTACCAGCATCCCGTGGGTATAGTCCACCAGCGTAGACAAAACCATGATCAAAATATAAACCGGTTCTCCCCATCCGTAAAAAATCAGATTGGCTATCAAAAGCATCAGATTACGGAATTTCAGCGGAGTCATAAAGTAAATCAAAAGCACTACCGGCAAATAAATAAATAAAAATAAGATGCTGCTAAAAACCATATTTTTTCCTCTGTTCACTTTCTTTTATTTTGTCATTTCTTCCAAGATGCCGATCCTTTTATGATACAGACACTGCATCATTTGTCATTTCCGCTTTCCGCCGCTTATGCGGCAAGCTTACCCGTCACTTCTGGCGCCAGTCTACAAGCACAGCCTCTTTGGGAGAAAAATAATCGTCCGAAGAGCTGCTGAGTCCGGCCGCTCTCCACGCTTGCTCAAAAGAGATCTCTTCTAAATTGCTCAGATACACAAAGATGGAATCTGCCGAAGCATTCGGCATCCTTCCGCTGATCTTAAAGCAATGCTGATAAAAATTTTTTCCGCATTTCCAAGTCCCGTCACTCATCTCATAATAGGTTTTCAAATTTCCTTCTATCGTTTCTTTTACGGATATCCCTTGCGAACAGCCGACAGCAAAAAAAACGATCAGCAATATACATGTCAAAAATATTAGTTTCTTTTTCATTTCAAAGTCCTCCCTTTCCAACGATCGATCTTTTTCCATGCCCTCTTTTTCTGTTATCGGCAAAAGAAATAAGAAAGTGTATTTTTTAGTCTGTCAAAATGTCATCGTCTGTTGTATCGGGCAGAGGCTTTTTAAAAAACCTATTTTTGATCTTCTTTTATCAATATCTTCAATGCTTCCACAGCCGCATGAATGGCTACCGCCGTGTCATGGCTTTGTTTTTCCCCGTGCTGCATATCATCGCTTTCCTGATTCCAAACCGTATTCAACACACAGCCTGCCCGGGTCCCTCGCACTTGAGAGATCAAAAACAAAGTAGCGCTTTCCATTTCACTGGCTAGGCAATTTCCTCGTTTCCACGCTTCCCACTTTTCTTTTAATTCCGTTTCCACCGGCATAGATTCGGGTCTGTGCTGTCCGTAAAAAGAATCCTTGCACTGCACAACTCCCAAATGGTACGGCGCTTTTAGTTTTTCCGCTCCCTGCTTCAACGCTTCCGTTACCTGAAAATCCGATACTGCCGGAAATTCAACAGGCAGATATTCCCGCCCCGTTCCGTCTTGTCTTACGGAGCCTGTCACGATCACCAGATCACCGCCTTTTACCTTAGGATGCATGCCGCCGCAGGTGCCTACCCTTACAAAAGTATGCGCTCCCAGTTCCACCAGCTCTTCTACCGCGATGGCGGCGGAAGGTCCGCCGATACCGGTGCTGACCACGCTGACTTTTTCGCCCAAAAGTGTGCCGGTATATGTGGTATATTCTCTGTTGCTGGCCACGAAAAAGCTGTTTTCAAAATAAGAAGCGATCTTTTCACACCGTCCCGGGTCCCCGGGTAAAATAATATAGGACCCTACATCTCCTTTTTTCAGCTGCAGGTGATATTGTTTATCATCAACAAACATGGGAAACTCCTTTCCGTTTCTCTGAAACAAACTGTTTTCTTTTCTGCTTTTGTCTTATTCTTGTATTCCAACCTGTTTGATACCGTTATTTTCTGTTATTTTATGATACCCTTTGCGTACAAATCTGTTTCTCACGCTATCTTACTTTTTTACCAGCGGTCGAACCAGCAGGTCCCTTCTTCCGATTCCATGATCGGTTCCGGCTCCACTTCTTCCCGGACAATATCCTGCCTGATGCCGTCTATGGGATCAAAAAGCTGAAATTCTTCCCATTCCTCGCAAAAAGTCAGGGAATTGATGATCACAGCGCCCATATTTTCCATGTCGTAGATATTGGCTTTTTGGATCTCTTCCGTTTGCGAAGAGCAGCAGTCTTCGATCACAACCACATTATAATCCAGCGAATTGGCGTCATAAGCTGTGGTACGAATACAGTTCGGTGTTGTGGTCCCTGTCAAAAACACGGTCCTGATGCCCAGTCTTCGTAAGATCAAGTCCAGTTCCGTCTGAAAAAAAGCGCTCCATCTGGGTTTGATGATGGTATAATCCCCCGGTTTCGGTTTTACCTCCTCCGGCACCATAGCGCTGTTTTCTCCAAAGCTTCCCGGCGTCATGGCTCTGCCGCCTTCTTTCCAGCTTGCGTAACGGGACAATTCCACATCCGCTCCGTTTTGCCGATAGATCCGTTTGATAAAGAAGATCGGCATTTTTCTGATGCGGGCCGCTTCGATCACTTTGCTCACACGGTACAGAGAATCTTTCGCGAATCGGATCTGATGCGGTGAATTTTCGTCAATGAATCCGTTTTCCAAATCAATGACCAAAAGAGCCGTTCCTTTCACATCCATAAAGCGCTCCTCCTAACAGGAAATTCTATTATTATCTTAATTTATTTAAAGTGGAAGTGCAATCTATAAAAGAAAAATCCTTACGCATTTGTAAGGACTTTATGCTTTTTAAGCTTCTTTTCTTTTTATCGGCCGATACCCTGTTTTCTGTTTGTTATCCTTTTTTTGTTCCCCTCTTCGGATTTTTGGGAAACCAGCCTCGCTCCACTCGTTTTTCCTGCTGTTTCAATTCTCTGATACTCCACAAAAGACTGCATCCCAAGATCCCCATCAAAGCGTTGCCGATGATATTTTGGATGAACAGGGAAAGAACCAGGCAGAATGACCCCGCCAAAAGAAAAACAGGCCAACAGCGGGAAGAAAAATAATATTCCGCTTTGATGACGATCGGATGAAAAATCCCAATCAAAAGAAACCCCGCTACCGCGATGAAAATACCCGTAAACTGCAAAACTGACCGCCCGCCTTTCTTTTTTGTGTGAGTAGTATACCATGCCGGCAATTTTACGGTCAAGCGCATTTTATTTTTCTTTTCACCCTTATAAAACATCGCCCTTATAACACAGACCTTTTTTCTTGAACAAACCCTGCAAAATAAAAAAATAAAAGGAAGGCGCGACTGAAGATCACACCTTCCCATTTTATTTCTATCTTGTTTTTCTCTCTGTTTTTGCCCTCGTTACTCTTTTCTGTAACGCTGAATCGGCTTGATGACGATCAGTGTAATGATGATCGCTACCACTACTTCCGGAATGCCCTGCACAGCCGCTGTTCCTGCCGCTACGGCAAAAGGCATGTATTTCATCAAAACTGCCATTCCCAGAAATCCCACTGTGTTCGTCAGTGTTCCCAGCGCCGCTCCAAGACCGATGGCCACCGTTTCATTTTTCTTTTTTAAAGCGGCATACGCGTAATATGCCACGACCCCGATCAAAACTCTGGGTAAGATCCTGACCAAAGGATCTGCCGGTATGGCTCCTGCCGGGTTCATAAAGCTGTAGATCCCCATAATGAGTCCCACCAGACCGCCGACCAAAGGACCTTCCAAAATGCCGCCGATAATAACGGGAATGTGCATGATCGTTGCTTTTCCCGCCGCTGTGGGGACCGGTATCATCCCTAAATTCGTCACGCCCAACACAATACTAACTGCTCCCAACATCGCTGCTGTCACCAATTGTTTTGTTGATATTTTCATATTCTCCTCCGATATTCGAAAAACAGAATGTTTGTCCAACCTTTTTTCTTGTCTTAGGCCGCTGCTCTAAGCAAGCTTGTTTGGAACGTTTTCCTGTTTTTACAAGGTGCAATTACCTATATTGCCCATAACAGAATAACACTTTCTATCCAAAGTTGCAAGATTTCTTTCTTTCAACTTTTTTTCTTTCCCGTAAGTCTAATAAACGTGACCATATTCCATGAAAGATGATAGTATATAGGATAGAAAAAGAAAGAAAGGGAAAATGACGATGAAAATGAAAAAAACAATCAGCTTGTTCTTATGTTTTACTTTACTCTTCCTCATAGGAGGCTGCAGCGGTAAAGATCTATCCCAAGAGGCCCCCACTATTACTTTTGATCAGGACTCTTACCCCAGAGTAGACGGGTCCACAGTGACCATTCCTTTATCGGAAGCGTTTTATGCGAAACTGACCAACACACCGGCGGAAGAAGCCAGCTTACACATCAAGCACAATAAGACCCACAGCGCTTATGTGAACCTGATCGAAAAAAACGCGGACATTATTTTTGTTACGGAGCCTTCGGAAGAAGAGCTGCAGCTGGCAAAAGACAATAACGTGTCTTTAAAAGTCGTGCCGATCGTTAGCGAAGCTTTTGTCTTTTTGGTCAACAAAGACAATCCCGTTACCTCACTTTTGGCGCAGGAAGTCATTGATATCTATTCCGGCAAGATCACAAACTGGAAAGAAGTGGGCGGTGACGATGCGGAAATCGTAGCTTACCAGCGTCCCGTCAATGCCGGCAGTCAAACAGGCATGCTGTCTATTGTCATGAAAGACACTCCCATCATGGACGCTCCTTCGGAAATGAAACCCGTCGGCATGGGAGATCTGGTCGAAGTGGTCTCTTCTTATGACAATGCCAAATATGCCATCGGCTATTCCTACTATTATTATGTGAGCAATATGTATACCAGAGAAGGCATGCGTCTTTTAAAAATAGATGACGTGGAACCGAGAAATTATACTATCCAGAAAAAAGAATATCCTTTTGTCACCGCTTACTATGCCGTGCTTCGGGAAGACGAACCGGAAGACAGCAACGCAAGCAAGCTTTTGGATTGGATTTTAAGCGAACAAGGTCAAAAAGTTTGTGAGGTGTCCGGATATGTCCCTATCCAATAGGTCTAAAATATGGCTTTTGATCCTTCTTTTTTTGATATTGGCGCTCATCGTAACGCTTGTCATGCCGCCAAAACAGGGAATGAACAATCGGGTCAACGTGCAGGACGAAGTCTTGCGCAACCCTGCCTTTTCGCCTGTAAAAGGCCCTGTTGCCTTAAAACCGTATGTTGTTGTTGACGATCTTACCAACTATGATGAAAACGGAGAGGTCAACGACAATACCTATATTTGCGGGTTAAAAGACAAAACAATGGAAGATAAGCTCAATAAGATCATTGCCGATAAAGTGCAAAAAATGGCAGAAAAAGGGCTTCCTCCCTATCGCGGTATCAAGGCCGTCTTTAAAAGCGAGAGCCAGATCAATTATGATTACGGCCCTATTGTCAGTTTGGGCGCTGTCAATAACATTTTGAATGTCTCTATCTCCCGCTTTGGCAGTTATGATGATTATAAAGAAGAAATATTCTATTCTTTTGAGGATAAGGAGATCTATCAGTATGATCTGAATACCGGTGAAGAGATCCATTTGGCGGATCTCTTCTCGGAAGATGTGGATTATGTCACTTTACTAAGCGGTTTCGTATCCGATCAGATCTTGGACAACCATATTGAAGACAATGAGGATTACGTCTACGAAGGGCTGCAGACGGTCACCCCTTTTCAAGGGATCGACCCCAATCAAAAGTTCTTTTTGAGTGGCTATGGGCTGGATCTTATTTTTGATTACAACACACCGGAATTCGATACCAATTTTTATCCCCAGTCTATTACCATCCCTTACAGCAAATTGGGGGATCATTTTATCGGACTCAATCGTTTTTATGACGAAAGCAAAACCAGTATTTATGATGACACGAGAGAGCTGGAACTGATCTTGGTGCCGCCTTGTCAGACCGTTTTTGAATATGATCCTTCCTATGTTGCGGAAGATATGGATGCCCATATCTCCGTCAGAGTGGGCAAACTGGAATCTTATTCTTCTCCGGAAGTGGAAAAAATCGTGGATTCGTATCTTTCCGTTCCCACGGATTTTTTGGATGAGCGTATGGAAATGGCAAAAAAGTGGATCGCCGATCATCCCAATACCTTTATCGATCTCAGCTATGACGCCGTGGTTTCCGCTTATCCGAAGATCCTTACCATAGAAATCAATCAGTTCTATGACGGATATCCCACAATAGACGATCGTTTTCGTGCCTCCCGCACCTATCTTTTAGACAGTGAAACGGGAAAAGAAATGGAGCTTAAAGATCTATTCACGGAAGGATATGATTATCAAGCCGCCGTAAAAGACTCGTTCCATAGCGAATATGACGAATATGATATGGATATCGACTATGAAAATATGTTTTCGGAACTTTCCTTTACCGTCGACAGTTACGGGATCGCTTTTACTTTGCCGGGAGAAAATTACACAGCCAGCAGTTCTTTTCTCTCACAGTATGATTTTCCCGAAGAGCAGCCTGACCTATATGCTTACTTGCCTTACGAAGAAATAGGCTATGAAAATATTCTCATGTTCCAAGACTAATATCGTAACCAGTGAACAGGAGGTTGTAAAACATGAAAAAACTTTTTGCTTTTGTGCTGTCTCTCACGTTCCTTTTTCTCATCGTCGGCTGCGGTGCGCAGGGGGATACTTCCCCGTCGGAAGACGCATCCGACACGGATAGCGGCGCGGCAGAGATCCTGATCGAACGTATGAAAACGATCAAAGCGGACGATCTTATCTACATTACCGCTATTTCTGATCGAGTCAGCGCCAAAGAGCTGGCTTCTGCCTTAAATGAAGCCGCCGCTCACGGAACCGACCGGGCTGAAGCGGGACCGTCCTATTACAGTTTGGAAGCTTATCTGACCGGCAGCCCGGAAGGATACAGCTCTGAAGACGAACATTTTACGTTCTTCGCCGGTTTGGAAGACAATATGGTGGAAGTGCTTTATCATAAACCGGGAAACGAAGAGGACATGCGGATGCTCTTTGACGATGAGACCCTTTATCGGCTTATCCGCAACAACTACCGCACAGAAACAAAGATCGACCAAGAGGATTACGAGAAATATCGGGAGATCCTGACCGATCGAATGGAAAACTCTCTTCAAATCAGCAAAGAAGGCACCGGCGCTTCCGGATTCACGGGATATGAGCTTGCCTCTTTTTACAAAGAAAACACTTTTACGGACGGAGAAGACACCTATGTGGTCTATGAATGGAATCCCGTCTTTACCACTGATGATCCGGACCGTGTCCTTTGGGCCGGCGGGATGTATTTGGACGCGGACGCGCGGGTATGCGCCTTTGAACAATATACCTATTTTGTCGTAAAAAATCCGGATACCGGTTCGCAAGACCATCGTTTCTTGTTCTGGGATCTTTATTTCGGTGAAGACGAAGCGGCCGCGCAAAAAAACGCTCTATTGCGGATCCGCCAAGCTTTTGAATCGGATGTGCGGGCCCAGTGGGCAGAAAAGGCCTTGTCTTCCTTTTCCGATCATGATGAATTCACAGCGGATGAAGCAGAGCCCCAAAGTCAAATCCTGTTTTCCGTCGAACATGATATCAAGGATTTTAAATTTCTGGCTCTTCAGCTGGAAGATGTCGATGAAGACGGAAGGGTAACCTTTTCCTCAACAGAATTATACAGTGAGGATACGTTGACTCCCGATCGGCCTCTTTTGGTCAAACTGACCTTTTTCGGGCTCATCCCCAATTACGGCATTTCTTATGTGGATGAAAGCGGTATGACCCGAAATTATGCCGTCAGTATCAGCGGTGAAAACGGCGCTTTGCTCTTGATCGAATTCTAATGCCGCCGCGCTTTTGAAAACGCGTCTGATACATATAGACAAAAGCAATCCGCAAAACGCAAAAAACAGGCTTCTTGCAAAGGTCCGAAAAGGTTTCCTTTGCAGAGCCTGTTTTATTTTTTCTTTTTATTTCAACCGTTTCTGTCCTCCCGCTTATTCATAAAGCTGCCGATCTCTCTCCAGCTCCTCTTTTTTCCCATGGATCCTTCCCAGCCCATACATCAAAAGCGTTCCCAAAAGAAGATTGACAGTGCCGATAAAAGACCCGTTCCACGCGTTGACGATCCCGATCAGCAGATTTGCCGCGCCGATGATCTCCAGCATTTTTCCGATCCGATCCAAATGAGAGATCTTAGACTCTCTGTCCGAAAAAATGTCAAACGCGCCGTCTTCCGCCTTTTTGCAAAAATAGAGCCACTGTATCATCCGCCCGATATAAATGGCGCCCGTTTCTTTCATGAATTCGATATAGGAATCATCTCCGCCGCGCATTTCCAAACGGACGATATATTCGCCGGGTTCGCATTTTTCAAAAGTATATCTGCACCAGCCCACCGCTATCAGCACCCAGCCGCTTTGCGCCATTTCATTGAGCCAGCGCTCTTCTTTTTCAAAATCCCAGACCCAAAACCATTTGCGTATCGTTCTTTTTTCAGTCATTGTTTTCTACCCCCATGATGAGATCTCCGTTTTTTACCAGTTCCCGCAGCCGTTCGATTTCTTTTTTTAATACCAAGAGGCCCTTCTCTGTCAATTGATATTCTTTTTTTCGGCTGCCGCTTTCCACCGGAAGCTGAAAGATCCAGCCTTTTTCACACATGGTATTCAGCGCCCCGTATAAAGTGCCGGCGGCAAGGCGAACCCGTCCGCCGGATAATGCTTCTGTCTGCTGCATGATGCCATATCCATGCTGCGGACGATATAATGACAATAAAATATAGTATGTGGATTCCGTCAATGCCAGATCCCGATCCATTTTCTCATCTCCTTCGACGTCTGATATATCGTTGTTCGATATATCGTAATTTAATTATATCGGCATCCGTTATATTTGTCAACAAAAATAAGAAAATTTTTTCCCTTATTTTCTGTTTTTCCCTTCTCTGCGGAAAATCTCCTGTTTTTATGACACCGCGCTTCTTTCTCCGCTTGTTCCAACAAAAAAACGCCACGGCTTTCCCGTGGCGTTTTCCTTTTCTCTTTTATCTATTTCTTTTTTCTATCCTTCTGTGGTCGTACTGCCATCTTCTGCCGCAGCGTCATTTTGTTCTGTTCCTACGGTATCTTCGCTGTTGCCTTCTTCTCCTGCAGCAGTATCTTCCGTATCGTCACTTTCCGCGTTTTTACTTGCTTCTTCCGCTTTTTTCTTTTCATTCCATTCTTTTTCTTCTTCTATCAAATCAAACCGCATGTTGTTTTCATATGTCTTGATATCTGCCGCTTCTTTCAACGCGTCGATGAAAGCGGTTCTGGTGTCTGCCTGTTTTTCCTGTAAAGCGGCGTTTTTCGCGCTTTCTTTCACATCTTCAAAAGGCAACACATCTTTGATATCC
>JAEEYS010000095.1 GCA_016288255.1 Bacillota bacterium | reverse complement strand
TTTTTTATTTTATTTTTTGATTCACATACAGCTTTATTCTTCTTTGTTTTCTTTGTTTTCTTCATCTCGATGGCGATGCGCGATACGGCTTGCGCCCGCAGCGATAATAGCGGAGACCAAGTCATCCAAAAAAGTGTTGACGACACCCGGCCTTTTTTCATTGATATCGCTGATGATACCGACTTTTGCTTTATCTAAATAACCGAAATTCGTAAGACCGATAGAACCGTAAATATTGACGATACTGAGCGCCAAGATCTCATCTACGCCGTAAAGCGCGTTATCTCGTTTCAATATAGACGCCAGAGGTTCTTCAATATGTCCCTGTTCGGTCAAAACATCTAAGGCGATCCCTGTCATGACGGCGTTTTGCACTTCTCGTTTTTCCATTACCATCAAAATACTTTCTTTACATTGTTCAAAAGTTAAGTCGGGTATGTATTGGGACTGGACTTTTCTCAACAGTTTTGCCATCTGATCCACGGTGATACCTCTTTTTGCTATTAAATCGATAGTATATTGTGTTAAATTTCCGATTCCGGTTGACATTTCTTGAAACACTCCTTTCAAAATAGCTTTTCATCCACATTATGATCCAAAATTTGAAATTATTACTCCATTTATAGGAGATATGAGGTAAAATATTGAATGAAAATAAAAAATTGGTTACTATTATCTTAACCTTTTTATGATGAAAACACAATGGAAAATAAAATTTATGGAAAAGTGGAGTAACATAAAATGAATCCTCAGATGATTTTGGATTTTTTTGTACAATATAAAACACTGCATTTTGCTTTGATTTTTATAGGGAGCCTTTTTGAAGGCTTGTCCATCCCTTGTCCCTGTATGATCATTCTCATTATCGGCGGTATTTTTTTAGTCCATTCCTTTACGGATTTGTTATGGATCTCTTTGGTGTGCGCTCTTTTATACTGCATTGGCGCCATGGGGCCGTATTATATAGGGGAAAAAGTGCAGAAATGGATCCCGAAAGAAAATAAGTATTTTGGATTGGTGGAAAAATATTTCTTGAAATACGGCGATTTGAGCGTTTGCGTGACCCGCCCTCTTTGGATCGGGAATCTGATCTCTTATTTTGCGGGCATGTATGATATGAAGATCTCTAAATTTTTGGCATTTACTTTTTTGGGGATATTTCCTTGGCATGTATGGACTTTGGTGTTGGGGCTGTTTTTTGGAAGAAACTTTGAAAGAACGCTCCATTTCGCGCAAAGCTATTTTCCGCTTTTTGCGGTGATTTTTGCCATTGTTGTAATAGGACTTTATTATTTCAGTAAATTTTTGAGAAAAATCGTGATCGAAAAATCTGAAATGAGAACACCTGCCGATCAGATGCCAAAAAAGAACAAGGCAGATACGGGAAGATAAACTAAGACAGCGGGGAAAAGCGGAGCGTATCATGTTTGCCGCAAAGAAGAATACAGAATAAATAAATAGAACGAAAAGTATTAAAACAGGAAAAACCGGATGGGGGGAAAGACAATGCAAAAAAAGATTATTGCCGTCAACGCGGGACCAAGAAAGGGCTGGAATACGGATACGCTGGTCAACGAGGCAGTCAAAGGAGCAGAGTCGGCGGGAGCCGTCGTAGAAAAATTTGATTTATTTCGTTTGGAAAAATATACGGGATGTATTTCCTGTTTTGGCTGTAAGAAAGAAAAAAATAAGGGACATTGTATTTGCCGTGACGGGCTGACACCCGTTTTGGATGCAATTCGCGGCGCAGATGGGCTGATCATTGGATCGCCAAACTATCTGTCAGAAATGACAGCGTCTTTCCGCGCGTTATATGAGCGGCTTATCTTCCAGAATTTGACGTATAATTTGGAGACCCCATGCTGCAACGAACATCCCATTCCGGTCATTCTTATCATGACCAGCAATGCTCCGGATACTTATTTTATGGATATGATGCAAAACTATCAGCAGACTTTGAGCCGCTTTGTCGGCCCTACAGAGATTTTCGTCAGCGGAGATACGCTTCAACTGAAGGATTACAGTAAAACAGACTGGCAATGGACGCTGTTTGATCCTGCGGCAAAAAAGGAACGCCATGAAAAGGTTTTTCCGCAGGAATGTAAGCAGGTGTTCCGTATGGGAGCCGATTTGGTGTTAAAGTAATATGGTTGTGAGTAGGATCGCGAATAAAAAAATGGCGGTCGAGGTATCGTGAACGGAAATAGGAGGAGGACGGTTATGAAAAAGTGGTATGACGAAGAATATGAGTTTCAGGTTGAGGTCATTGGATTTCTTCGGGGAGATCATACGGAGAGATATTGCCGCAATGGTGAGGAGATCGGCGATATTTACACTTGCACATACGGCTGTCCGGTCAATCAGACCGGTTATGGGATCTGTTCCAAAACGATGATGATGCTTTATCCGCTGATGGAGTCCGTTCGAAGCGGCGGCGACCTTGAAAATCTCGGCGGAGACAGCAAATACAGTAAAACGATCGTATGTCCGGACGGCTGCGTCATGTTCCGATTGACAGCAACGCCTCTCGGAAATGAGAATTTCTATAAGGGCGGTTTTTGGGAAGAACCGTGATCGTCCGAAAAAATGAGCGCTGGGGGATCAAAAGCGGGGGAGAAAATCTTGACAGCCCAAAATACATAGGCTATAATACCCTTTGTAATTTGGTTTGACATCAAACTAATTGAGAATTTGGTATGAATAGAGGGAAAAAATATGAGCATGGTGCGTATTGTAACAGACAGCACAGCTGATTTAGAACTTACATATTTAGAAGAAAATCAAATAAAAATGGTGCCTTTGCAAGTGATTTACGGAGAAGAAACATATTTGGATAAAATAGAAATGACCCCGGAGATGTTTTATAAAAGACTGGTGGTAAGCGATGTGCATCCCACGACTTCTCAGCCCAGTCCTATGGCTTTTATGAATGCGTTTGAGGAAATTTTTTCCGAAACACCGGAGGCGGAAATCGTTTGTATCACGATCTCTTCCAGGTTAAGCGGCACATATCAGTGCGCATGTTTGGCAAAAGAATTGATCGGAGAAGAAAAAGAGCCGAAAATTTCCGTGGTGGATTCCAAAACAGCGACCTTGGCGGAAGGCGCTTTGGTCAAGATGGCGGCAGAATGGGCAAGAGAAGGAAAGACCCGCAAAGAGATCGTGCAGCTTTTGGAGATCCATAAATCAAGAGCAAAAGTTTATTTTTCCGCAGGGACTTTGACTTATTTTCAAAGAAGCGGCCGCCTCGGCGCAGCGGAAGCGGTGATCGGGAATCTTTTGAGTGTAAAGCCGATCTTAACGGTGGAAAACGGGGTCGTTGTGGTAGCGGAAAAAGTGAAAAGCAGAAAAAAAGCGATCAAACGGTTGATCGATTTGGCAAAAAAATGCGTGGGACAGGATAATTTGATTGCAGTGGTTTCTACCAGCGATCCGGAAGAAACGGATTATTTTGTCAGCTTATTTGAAAAAGAACTCAATATAGAAGTAGACTCTATTTTTGTCCTCGGCTCCGTCATCGGCGGCAACGTAGGACCGGGCGTATTGGGGTTTGGCTATATCGAAAGAGAAGAAGGCAGCAAAAAGGACAAAGAGAAAAAAGAAAAGAAAGAAAAGAAAGAGAAAAAAGAAAAAAAGGACAAAAAAGGAAAGAAAGGCGAAATAGAAGAAACGGAAGAAGCTTGGATCAAGCTTTGATCCCATAAAAAAGGAGAAAACGTAGCAGAGAAAAACGAACTGCTAGGTTTTCTTTTTTATGCGGAGAAAAAGAAAAAAGAAATCGGTAAAAAAAAGAAAAACAGGTAAGAATAAAATCATGAATATAAGATGGAACCTTTCTCGTTTTGTTAGTATAATGATAATAGAAGGACAATGGACAGCAAAAGGTGTGTTGCGATATGGGAAACGAATTCTTGACCATGGAAAATGTTTTTCGGATGTTGAATTCCCAATATACTTTATATATCGAGCCTTTGATCGAAAACTACGGGGTTTTGCTTGGGATCGGTTTTCCTATTTTGGAGGCTTTTTTCCCGCCTGTACCTTTGGCTGCCATCGTTTTGGCCAATATCAGTATTTTTGGGTTCGGACTGGGGTATCTTTATTCTTTGATCGGCACCTGCATAGGCTCTATGTGCGTTTATTATATTGTAAAAAAAATAGCGCGGGATTGGTTTGAACGGTTTTCTTTAAAGCATGAGCGGCTGCATAAGATCAAGGAACGGCTGAAACATTCGAGACCGGACGCCTTGTTTTTCCTGCTTTGTTTTCCGGCAACGCCTTCCTGTTTGGTCTCTATCGCGGCAGGTATTGTAGGGCTAACATGGAAAGAGTATTTTATTCCGCTCGTTTTTGGGAAAACGGTGATGATCTTTTTGTTAAGCTATGTAAGTCATCATATCATCGGTTTGTTCAGCGAGCCTTTGAAATCCGCTCTTGTTCTGTGCGGTCTCCTGGCGGCATATTTGGTCTTTAGAAAAGTATATCAAAACTATATGATCAAAAATGATCTGCTGTGATCCAGATTTTACCGGTGTATTTTGAAAAAGAAAGCGCAAAATAGCAGTGTGAGCAGGAGAAATCCTTGCTCATAACGGTAAGATCTCTGAGAAAATAGGAAGAAAAGGTCGTAAGACCCGGAAATTGAAAAGAATGACGAAAGTAAAGTTGAAAAATGCAATGAAAATATTTTCTCAAGAGACATGAAATGTCCATGAAAAGATAATCGCTTTTCATGGACAATTTTTATATAGGCAGGGTGGGAACAGGCATTTTTAAAAACCGATTGCAACTTCTATAAGACAATAGTATAATGCAAACGACAAAGCGGATGTAACAAGAAAAACAAAAATAAGAAAGAGTCTTTTGAAAAAGAGAATACAATTTTCTATTATATGTTGTAAGGATATGGTAAAATAAAGTATAAGATCAAAAAGAAGCGAGAGGGTCGGTATGAGTTTTGTGCATCTTCATTTACATACGGAATTCAGCCTCTTAGACGGCGCGACCAGGATCGAAAAGGCGATCGAAAAGGCAAAGGAATTAAATATGTCTGCGGTTGCCATTACGGATCATGGAGCCATGTACGGGGTCATCGATTTTTATAAGGCTGCCAAAAAACAGGGGATCAAGCCTATTTTGGGCTGCGAAGTTTATGTGGCGCCGAGAAAATTGACGGACAAAGAGGCAAGAATGGATGATTATCAGTATCATTTGATCCTGCTTGCCAAAAATCAGGAAGGGTATCAAAACCTGTTAAAGCTGGTATCGAAAAGCTTTATGGAAGGGTTTTATTATAAACCGCGGATCGATCATGAGGTGCTTAAGCAGTATCATGAAGGATTGATCTGTTTGAGCGCTTGTATCGGCGGGGAAGTGCCTTCTTATTTGTTAAAAGGGGATTATGAAAAAGCGAAAGAGACGGCGCTTTTTTATCAGGATCTGTTTGGAAAAGAAAATTATTTTATTGAGATACAGGATCATGGGATGCCGGAAGAAAAACGGGCCAACCATGATTTGATCCGTTTGGCGGAAGAGATCGGCGCAGAATTGGTGGCCACCAACGACGTGCACTATTTGGTGAAAGAGGACGCGGAAGCCCATGATGCCCTTCTTTGCATCCAAACGGCTAAATTTGTGTCCGATGAGGACCGGATGCGGTTCCCTACGGAAGAATTTTATATGAAATCGGCGGAAGAGATGGAAGAGCTGTTCTCTTATATCCCAAAAGCGCTGGAAAATACGGAAAAGATCGCAGAGATGTGCAATGTGGAAATTGAGTTTGGGCATTATCATCAGCCGGACTTTGCTATTCCGGAAGAGTATGCCGATGAGGACAGCTATTTGGAGGATCTGACCAAGCAGGGCTTAAAAGAACGCTACGGGGAAAATCCGCCGGAAGAATATCAAAAACGAA
>JAEEYS010000094.1 GCA_016288255.1 Bacillota bacterium | reverse complement strand
TGTTTTGGACGGATTGCCGGGGAATCCCGGTGTCTACTTGATGAAAGACAAGACCGGGCCCATGATTTATGTGGGGAAAGCTTCGCTTTTGCGGAATCGGGTGCGGCAGTATTTTCAATCCTCCCGAAACTTGGATGCCAAAACCAGATTGTTGGTTTCTAAAATTGAAAACATTGAATATATCATAACGGCCAGTGAAGAAGAAGCGTTGATCTTGGAATCAAATCTGATCAAACGGTTTCAGCCTATGTACAATATCAGGCTGAAGGATGATAAAAAGTATCCTTATATCAAAATCACGATGAAAGATACTTTTCCGAGAATCGAACTGACCAGAACGCTGACCAAAGACGGAAGCCGGTATTTTGGGCCTTATACCAATGCCACGGCAGTGAGAGAAACGATCCAGGTGTTGAAAAATCTGTTTAAGATCAGAAGCTGTAAGACTTTTTCCAAAAATCCGGAGCGGGCGTGTCTCAATTATTCCATCAAACGCTGCAGCGCTCCTTGCATGGGATATATTTCGGAAGAGGAATATGGAAAAAAAATAGAAGAATGTATCCTGTTTCTGTTGGGAAAAACGGATCATTTGAATAAGATATTGAAAGAAAAAATGGAAGAGGCGGCAGAGAACCTGCGCTTTGAAAAAGCGGCGGAATATCGGGATCAGCTCGAAGCTTTAAAGAAGATGGACGTGACGCAAAACGCTGATCTACTGGGAAAAGAGGATATGGATGTGATCCATTTGGACAGGCTGGATAACCAGGTCTGTGTGATGGTATTTTTTATCCGAGACGGAAAGATCTTGGGAAGAGATCCCTTTATGATGATGGGTGTGGAAGAAAAAAGCGATCGGGAGATCATAGGGGAATTTTTGAAGCAGTTTTATCATATGGCGACTTATGTGCCGAAAGAAGTTGTGATCCCGGTCAAAGTGGAAGACCAGGAATTGCTGGAAACGGTGTTCAGTAAAAAACGGCAGGGAAAAGTAACGCTTCACACCGCGCAAAGGGGAAACAAGAAAAGGCTGTTGGATATGGCAAAAGAAAATGCCAAAGAAGAACTGCGCAAGATGGATGATGAAAAGAGCAAGAATATGAGAGGACCTCGTCTGCTGGCCAAAGCGTTGGGATTAAAAGAAGCGCCGAGACGGGTAGAAGCCTACGATATTTCCAATATGCAGGGGAGCCATATCGTGGCTTCTATGATCGTTTTTGAAGAGGGGATCCCGAAAAAAAGCGAATATCGCCGGTTTAAGATCAAGACGGTTTCGGGAGACAATGATGACTTTGCCAGTATGGAAGAAGTGATCACAAGACGGTTCCAAAATGCCAAGGAAAAGAAGCCGAAATTCAGTAAATTACCGGATATGGTGCTGATCGACGGCGGAAAAGGGCAGTTGGGCCGCGCACATGCCGCTATGGGAAAACTGGGATATGGGAATATCTTTACCTTTGGACTGGCAAAACAAAATGAAGAGATTTTTTTGGTGGGAGAAAAAGACCCCATCATACTGGATAAAGATACGGAAGAACTGCATTTTGTACAAAGAGTCAGAGATGAGGCCCACAGGTTCGCTATCACGTTTCATAGGGAGCTTCGGACAAAGAGCAGTTTAGAGTCGGAACTAGATCAGATCCCGGGGATCGGCAAAGTGAGAAAAAACAAGCTTTTGCTAAAATTCGGATCTTTGAAGAATATGAAAAGCGCGACGCTGGAAGAATTGATGGAAACACCTTCTATCACAAAAGACCTGGCAGAGACGATTTACCATTATTTTCATTAAAGGGGAACAATCATGAAGTATAAAATGCTGGTAATGGATATCGATGATACTCTATTGCCGCGGGGGAGCTTATCTGTTTCGGAAGAAAATAAAGAAGCGATCAAAAAGGCGGAAGAAAAAGGGATTTATGTAACCCTGGCTACCGGACGAGGCGTCAATAAAGCAGATCCTGTGGTGAAGGAGTTGAATATCACCAAGGATGTTATTTATTATAACGGTGCTTTGATCGAGAATGTCAAAACGAAAGAGCGGATCCGCCATTTGGTCTTGCCGAAAGAGCAGATTTGTCAGATCGATCAGATCGTAGAGGGAGAAGACCTGTTTTTTGGAATCTATACGGAGCGGGGTATTCTGGCAAAACATGCGGAAGAAGAACTCAAGGCTTATTTGATCAGGGCGTGGAAACATATTTTTCCGATCGAAAACGTGGAGCGGGAACTGAAGGAAGAAGCTTCCAGGGTTCTGCTGATCGGCGATATGGAGCATATGGAAGCGGCGCGGGAGAAGATCAAAGAAGCTTTAGACCCGAAACCGTATATGGTCTATTTTTACGGCAGCCGCTGTTTTTTGGAAATACTGCCGCCCGGCGCTTCAAAAGGTAAGGCGCTGGCTTTTTTGGCCAAACGGCATGGGTTCCGAAGAGAAGAGATCATTGCTATCGGGGACAATGAAAATGATATTGAGATGATAGAATATGCCGGCCTTGGCGTAGCCATGGAAAACAGTCAGGATACGGTAAAGGAAAGAGCGGATTATATCACGCTGGAGGACAAACGAAACGGTGTGGCGGAAGTAATCCATCGGTTTTTGTTATAAAAGAGGCTCTTTGAAAAGGAAATAATCCAAAGATCACCTTCATAGAATGAGAACAGATACTTTCTGTTGAGGTGAGAAATATTGAAAAAGAGCAAGAAGAGATGGATGACCCTTTTTTGTTTTTATGTCCTTTTTCTGTTTGTGTTGTCCGGCTGTTATATCGCAGTGGAAGAAGAGGAAGAAAAAAAGTCTGAAACAGATAGAGTGATGATCACGATCTGCGATTATCCCAGGATGGGATATAGGGATAAGGGCAGGTTCGGATATGTAAAAGAACGGATCAAAGCGTTTGAAAAAGAAAATCCCGGCGTTTATGTCAATTTGGTCACCATGGAAGGAAAGGATGACTTTTTGACGATGGAACAGGTGCCGGATATTTTGCCTTTGACCGATAAAGAAGAAAGTTTCGCGCTGTGTCAGCCGATCACGGAATATGTAGAAGAGCAAAAATTGAAAGAAGCGGCGTTAAGTATAGTAAAACAGGGAGAGGAGTATTACGGGTATCCTGTTTATATGGCGGCGCCGGTTTTGGTATATCATAAAAAGATGTTACAGGAAAGGGGCCTTGCTATACCGAAAGGGAATCGATTGTCTTATGACGATCTGATGACCTATATCGAAGCCTTGACCTTGGATATTGATCAAGATGGAAAAACGGATGTTTACGGGCTTTCTATGCCGGATATAGAAAGCGACCATATTTTGAATTTGGTCATAGCGACAAGGGATAAAAAAGAGGAAAACTTAACGGAAGAAAGCAAAATGCGGATCAAGAAGCTTGCCATGAGAAAAGATTGCCTCCATCCCGGGTTTGGCAAGGAAGCGAAAGCGGTGGTATTGGGCCGGTTTAGAAAGGAAGAAGCAGCGATGATATCGGCAGATATCTCGATGTTAAAAACGCTAAAAGAGGAAGGCGTAGGGTTTGGAGTCCTCTTTTTTCCGGGAAGCGACACGGGCGGGGAAGCGGTACAGAAGCCCTTTAGCGATGCGTTTTGCGCGTATGGGATATCAAAAGAGGTAACAGAGGAAAGAAAAAAAGAAATGTGTGTGAAGCTGATCAAAAAACTGGCGGGAGAAGAGGGAGAAAGCCTCTTAAAAGGAGAATATGTCGTTTTGGCGCAAAAAGGATTTGAAGAGCCGCCGAAAACAGATTTATATTATTTTGAACAATATACTTTAAAAAGTATTTTTTTGAAATATAATAGTAGTATACGGAAAAATAGCATGCCGCTATTGGAAAAAATAATTAGCTGAGGTGGAACAGTGAAAAATTTGACGGAATTCATTCAGAAAATACAAGAACATATTGCGGATGTGAAGATAGATTTTCCTATGAAGGAATATACGACATTTAAAGTGGGCGGCCCGGCGGATGTGGCAGCGGAACCTCAGTCGGAAGAAGAGATCAGACTGCTTTTGCGTTTGGCGGGAGAATACGCTGTGCCGGTGACCGTGATCGGAAACGGCAGCAATCTTTTGGTCAGAGACAAGGGGATCAGGGGTTTGGTGGTCGTGATAGGAGAACGGTTCAGTAAAATAGAAGTGGAAGACGTTTTCTTAAAGGCGCAGACCGGCGCCCTGCTGTCCCAAGTGGCAAAGACGGCGTTAGACTACTCTTTGACGGGACTGGAGTTTGCCAGCGGGATCCCGGGAAGCTTGGGAGGCGGCTGCATCATGAATGCCGGCGCCTATGGCGGTGAAATGAAAGATGTGCTGTACCAAGTAAAAGTCATGGATCGGCAAGGAAATGTGAGACTGGTGGAAAAAGAAGATATGGGACTGGGATATCGGACCAGCAGTTTTCAGAAAGATATCGTTTTGGAAGCGACTATGAAACTGGAAAAAGGAAATCCCGAAGAGATCAAAGAAAAAATGGATGTTTTGAACCAAAAACGACGGGATAAACAGCCGTTAAATTATCCCAGCGCCGGGTCTACCTTTAAACGGCCGGTGGGATATTATGCCGGCGCTTTGATCGAAGGCGCAGGATTAAAGGGGTATCAGATCGGCGGAGCAGCCGTATCGGAAAAACACGCGGGCTTTGTGATCAATAAGGGAGACGCAACGGCGCAGGATATTTTGGATCTGATCCGGTATATCCAAAAAACAGTGCAAGAAAAAAACAATGTGCTCTTGGAACCGGAAGTCAAGATCATTGGAGAAGAATAAAAAATCGTTTTCTGGACAGGTCAAAAGTATGGGAAATATTCCCATACTTTTTGTATTATATAGAGAAAAGAGAGCCGATCGGGGTGCAGCTCTTTGGGATTTCGGTTTTTTGTTTTGAAAAAGTATAGTATAATAAAAAGAGTAGATTGACTGAGGTGGAATCGTGAAAAGAGAGAAAAAGAAGATCTTGCTGACATCTTTAAATTCGAAATATATCCATACCAATCTGGCTTTGCAATACTTGTATCAATATACGCTGCCGCTCAAGCAGGATATTTTGATCCGGGAATATACCATCAATGAACCCATGGACAAGATATTGGGACAGATCGCAAAAGAAAAGGCGGATATGGTGGGATTTTCCTGCTATATTTGGAATTATGAGGAGACATTGAAGCTGTGCCGCCTGCTAAAGCTGATCTATCCGGAGCTTTTGATCGTTCTGGGCGGGCCGGAAGTCAGTTTTGATCCGCAGGAAGTGCTTGAAAAATACCCTTATATCGACGTTGTTGTCATGGGAGAGGGAGAAGAGACTTTTCATGAGCTGGTGTCCCGCTTTGGATCGGATTCTGATTTTGGGGGCGTTTTGGGAATGGCTTATCGCAAAGACGGAATGATCCGGGTGGAGCCCAAAAGACCTCTTATAGAGCGTTTGGATCAGATCCCTTCTATGGCTGCTTTTCAGGTAGAAGCACTGGGTAAAAAGAATATAATCTATTATGAATGTTCCAGAGGGTGCCCTTTTCAATGCCAGTACTGTCTGTCTTCCACAACACACAGCGTACGCTTTTTTTCCATGGAACGGATTAAAAAGGATCTGGCGGTCTTTATGGAAGCGGGAGTGCCGCTGATCAAATTTGTGGACAGGACTTTTAACTGCGATAAATATTTTACGCTGGAGATCTTTCGGTTTATTGTGAAGCACAATCAAAAAACGCGGTTTCATTTTGAAATCTGCGCGGATCTGTTGGATGAGGAAACATTGGACTTTTTAAAAAAAGTGCCGAAGGGAATGTTTCAATTCGAGATCGGTGTGCAAAGCACCTATTTGCCCACGTTAAAGGAGATCAGAAGGGTAACGGATCTGGAAAAATTGGGGAAAACGGTAAATATACTGCGGGAATACGGCAATATCCATTTGCATTTGGATCTGATCGCGGGACTGCCTTTTGAGGATTATAACCGATTCCAAGAATCCTTTAATGATATATTTTCTCTGAGGCCGCATGCCCTGCAGCTTGGATTTTTAAAGCTGTTAAAGGGATCCGGACTCAAGGAAAGAGAAAAGCAATACGGGTATGTATACTCACCTTACGCGCCGTATGAAGTGCTGAAAAGCAATGAGATGAGTTATGAAGACTTGCTGAAACTGAAACGGGTAGAGGACGTTTTGGAAAAATATTATAATTCTGGGCGGTTTCCCTACAGTCTTCCTTATTTGATGGAAACTTATTTTTCTACGCCATTTTCTTTTTTTGATAGATTATCTCTGTATTTTGAAGAAAAGGGATATGATAAAGTAAGTCATAGCCCTATGGGCCTTTTTCAGATCTTATTGATGTTTTTTACGGAAAAATGCGCTCCGGAAGATAGTATCTTTTTGGAGCGATTAAAGGCGGATATGCTTCTTTTTAACAAAGATCTGGATCTGCCGGCGTATTTGAAAAAGGATATGGAAGCGGATAAAAAACGATATTTTGATTTTTTAAAGGAAGAAAAAAATATCAAGAAGTATCTGAGGCATTATGAAGGGCTTACGGCAAAAGAAATCTATAAAAAAATACGGATAGAACCTTTTTCTATTGCTATCTTGGAAGGAAATCGGGAAGAAGAGGTGTTTTATCTGTTTGATCAAGGCGTTATTCAAAAAATCAGACTGTGATTGCAAGGAAGTGGTACCATGGATAAACAGGAGATCGTTCATATTTTAAATGAGATAGGGACTCTTTTGGAGATCAAAGGAGAAAATCCTTTTAAAACGAATGCGTATTTTCAGGGCGCAAGAGTTTTGGAAGCCTATGACGGAGATCTCAAAGCTTTGGTGGAAGAGGGAAAGATCACCTCTTTGAAGGGGATCGGAAAAGCGCTGGGAGAAAAAATCACTTCTTTGGTTATGACGGGATCTTTGCCTTATTATGATCGGTTATTGGAAGAGGTGCCGAAAAGCGTTTTGGAAATGAAGAAGATACCCGGGCTGGGCAGCAAAAGGATCGGGCTGTTGTATCGGGAGCTGGGGATCGCTTCCGTGGGAGAATTGGAGTATGCCGCTAAAGAGAACAGACTCTTGGAGTTGGAAGGATTCGGGGAAAAGACACAGCAGAGGATCATCAAAAAGATCGAAGTTTTAAAAAAGAATCGGGGGAAATTCTTATACTGGGAAATCATAGATGACTGCTATTTCTTGTTAAAACAGATCGAAGAGCGTTTGATCAAAGGAGAAAGGGCAACGGTCACGGGAGAGATAAGGAGAAAAAACGAGATCATCCAAAAGCTGTCTTATTTGGTGGTTTGTGAGGAAAAACGCCGTAGAGTCTTGTTGGAAAAATTGTCTCAATTAAAAGAAATAGAAAAAGTCCTGACAAAAACAGAACGAAGCTTAACGGTGTTTTTAAAAGTGGGAATCGAAGCGGAAATGATTTTTGTGCTGCCGGAAGAATATCCTGTGGCGGAAACGATCCATACCGGAAGCAGGATCTATGCGGAAGAATGGAAAAACAAAATGGAGCAAGCAGGGCATAGGGTGATGGGATATTTGGCAGAAGGGTCATCCGCCCTTGGAGAAAAAGAACTGTACCAGGCGGCTCATTTGCAGTATGTGGAGCCGGAGCTTCGGGAAGATAAAAAGATATTGGACTTGGCAGAAAAGAATCAAATCCCGAAATTGATAGAGGAAAAGGACTTATTGGGGATTTTTCACGTTCATTCCGTTTATAGCGACGGCAGCAATACGCTGGAAGAGATCATAGCGATGGGTCGGCGGTTTGGGTATTCGTATATCGGTATTTCGGATCATAGTCAAAGCGCTTTTTATGCCAATGGGCTGAAGCCGGGCAGGCTAAAACGGCAGATGGAAGAAATTGATCGATTAAATGAAAAAAATTCGGATATTGTGCTGTTAAAAGGGGTGGAGTCGGATATTTTAAGAGATGGGTCTTTGGATTATGAGGACAGCCTCTTGGAGCAGTTGGATTTTGTGGTGGTCTCGATCCATAATTTGTTTCGGCTATCCTATGAAGAACAGACCGCACGGCTTTTGGAGGCGTTAAGGAATCCTTATACCACTATGCTGGGACACATGACGGGAAGACTGCTGTTATCTCGGGACGGATATGACTTTGATCAGGAAAAGATTTTTTTAGCGGCAAAAGAAAATAATGTAGTGATAGAATTGAATGCGAATCCGCAGAGGCTGGACGCGGATTGGCGGTATTTTGAGCGGTTTCGGGAGCTGGGCATTAGAATCAGCATCAATCCGGACGCCCACAGCGCAAGCTGTTTTTACAATACGGCCTATGGGGTCAATATGGCGAGAAAAGGCATGATGACAAAACAGGATGTGGTCAATACATATCCGGAAGCACAGTTAAAGGAGGTCATGAAACGATGGAAGTAGCAGAAAAGGTCGCGTTTTTACTTGATTTTTTGGATGAAACCTATGGAGATTCCGCATGTTCTTTGATTTATCAAAAGCCGTTGGAGCTTTTGATCGCGACGATTTTAAGCGCGCAGTCTACCGATGCCAATGTGAATAAAGTAACGGAAAAATTGTTTGTAAAATATCCTGCCCTGGAGGATTATT
>JAEEYS010000093.1 GCA_016288255.1 Bacillota bacterium | reverse complement strand
TGTGGAATAAAAATAAATAACATGATGACTGGAATGATAAATAAAGCGGAAGCATGATATTGGCTTCCGCTTTATTGTTTTATTCACTAAAAACAATGATTTTGCTATGGCGATCCTCTTCTGATAGGAAAGGATCATTTGCATTTTTATAAATAAGAATTATAACCCAAAACTAAAGATCGCAACAATATAAAGTCCTATCACATATATCGTTGCTACCCAGTCCAATACACCTAAAATCCGCACTGTTTTGTCTTCTTTAGCAAGTTTACGGCCTATAAAGAAGAATACAAAACCTAAAAAAGCGAATAAAAGGGTTATCGCAATGACCCTCTTGACCGGATTTGCATCATAATCTGACACAAGCAATAGGAAAGATATAACCGCTGAAATGATCGGTATGATTTCTGTTATGATTGCAGTAGTTTTTTTGTTCGTTTTCAATCACCTGCCATAAATGCTTTACCGCAGTAACCTCTGTTTGCAGTTTTTACAAATACATTATACCTGAAATCCACGGAATTTCAATCCAAGTAAAAAAGTCGTGAAACGGTATCATCAGTTCCGCGGCTTTAATATTTTCCTCTATGCTTCATCTTTATACCAGCCAAAACTTGAATCATATTCGAGGGAATAAAGAGAAACACCTGTTTTATTATAAACAGGTGTTTTTATCAGTGCGGTATTTTATTTACATGATCGTTGGAATCATTATCATGACAGTATTTCATATGGTGCGAGGGAGGGGACTCGAACCCCCAAGCATCTCTGCACACGCCCCTCAAACGTGCGTGTTTGCCAGTTTCACCACCCTCGCAAGATAACAAAATCATTATATAAAAATCGGGTCTTAAAGTCAATGATTTCCTGCAGCGATCCAGTATGAAATCATAGAAAGATCGTTTTCTATATTTCGAGGCACAACAAAAAATCGATACAAAAGAAACATGACGATAGAGATAATAAAAACAATCACAAGAAGAAGGAGTATATAGGGAACAACAAAACTGAGATAATTGATCCAAAATTCTTTCCAATCGAATTTTTCTTTCTTGTCTCTTTTGATTTCGTTTTCCTCATTTCTTTTATGTTTGGTCAACCAACCTTTGTTCATGTTAAAACTCCTATTCATCGGTCTGACATCTAAAATCCGAATGGCTGTGATTTTTGTTGTTAAAAGTTGTTACCACAGCGTTTCTTCTTTCATTTCATAAATGTTTTGATATTTGTTATAGATGTTTAAAATTTGTTTTACGTAATTTCTGGTTTCATCATAAGGGATACCGTCTATGTTTTTACCGGTAATGAGCTTGGTATCCAGCCAGTGGTTCACATTGCCGATGCCGCCGTTATAAGCGGCTAAGGCTAATTTGATATTGCCGTTATACTGTTTGGTCAGATAATTCAAATACCAACAGCCCATTTTAATATTGGTGGCAGGATCTTTCAGCATGGTATCCTTATAATGACTGATATCCATTTTATTGGCGATCCATTCGCCTGTTTCCGGCATGATCTGCATCAATCCGATCGCTCCTTTGGGAGATTCCGCTTTTGGATCAAACCTGCTTTCTACCCAGATCACTGACGCTACCAATAGGGGATCCAAATCATAATTTCTTGCTTCCGACATAATAATTTTATCATAGTCGGAAGAGCGGGAAAGTAGATTGGATGGTGTGTTGTGAAACAAAACATAACTGATTGTCAATAAAAAAATGGCAAGTAATATTCGATTTCTTTTTTTATTGATTTTCTTTTTTTTCTTATTCAAGGGTATTTCTCCATAACTCTTCTACATATTTTTTTAATTCGTGTACAGTACCATTATTATATATGACTTTGTCTGCGAACGGAATGTTTTCTTCGTCGCTTCTTTGTGATTTCATCTTATTTAAGACTTCTTCATAAGAAGAACCGTCGCGTTTGATGATCCGTTTTATGCGTGTGTCAAGGTCTACGACCACATACCAAATCTCTTCCGCCAAAGGCGCCAAATGCGTATTGATCAAAAGGGGAGAGTCCAATACGATCAGTTTCGTGAGCGGATCTTCTTGGTAGCAAGCAATGCGGCGGACGATTTCTTCATAGATCACCGGATGTGTGATCTGATTCAAAAGCGCCATTTTTTCTTTGTTGTGGTAAACAATGGGAGCTAATTTTTTGCGATTTAATGTACCGTTTTCAATGACTTCACTGCCAAAAGCTTCTCCTAAACGGCAAATCAATTCTTTGTCTGTCAACAGCAGATCATGATAAACCGCATCTGTATCGATAATAGAAGCGCCCAATTCTTTTAATATTTTAGAAACCTGACTTTTACCGGAGCCGATCCCGCCGGTCAAACCAATTACTTTTTTATGCATCATATTTTACCGTCCTTATTTTGCTTCATACCAGTTTTTGCCGGAACTTACATTCACGACCAAAGGTATGGAAAGTTGAAAAGCGTGTTCCATTTTTTGAGTCACCAATTCAGTCATTTCTGTCAATTCCACTTGCGGCACGTCAAAAATCAATTCGTCGTGCACTTGTAAAACCATTTTAGAGTTGAGCTTTCTTTTTTCCATTTCTTCCGCGATCTCGATCATTGCCAGCTTGATCAAATCCGCCGCGCTGCCTTGGATCGTGGTGTTGACAGCGGCCCGTTCGGCAAAAGACCGTTTCATAAAGTTTTTATTGTTAAGATCCGGGATATATCGAACACGATGGAGCATGGTGCGTACATAACCGTTTTTCTTCGCTTCTTTTATCACTGCGTCGATGTATTGCTGCACGCCTGGATAAGTCCTAAAATAGTGATCGATATATTCCTGCGCTTCTTTTGTGGGGATCTTTAAGTTGTTGCTTAAGCCAAAACTGCTGATACCGTAGACGATACCGAAGTTGACCGCTTTGGCTTTGGAGCGCATGGCCGAAGTGACCTCTTCCAGGGGAACACCAAACGCTTCCGAAGCGGTTAGGGCATGGATGTCGATATCGTGCTGAAAAGCGTACATCAGGTTTTTGTCTTGTGACAAATGGGCCAAAAGCCGAAGCTCGATCTGAGAATAATCCGCCGCTAAAATCACATTGTCCGGGACGCTCGGAATAAAGACTTTTCGAATATCTCGGCCCAATTCTGTTTTAACGGGGATATTCTGCATGTTGGGTTCTGTGGAACTAAGCCGTCCCGTATTGGTCACTGTTTGCTGAAAAGTGGTATGGATCTTATGCGTTTTGGAATTGATCAGCTTTAAAATACCGGTCCCATAAGTGCCTTCCAGTTTTGTGACAGCTCGATACTCCTGTATTTTTTCCGCAATGGGATAACTTTTGGACAGCTCGTCCAAAACAGCGTTATCGGTGGAGTAGCCAGTTTTTGTTTTTTTGATCACAGGAAGCCCCATTTTTTCAAACAAAAGAGTTCCCAATTGTTTGGGGGAATTGATATTGAAGGTTTCTCCCGCTTCTTGATAGATTTCCTGTTCTAATCTCTGGATCGTTTCTTTAAAGGATTCATTCAGTGTATTTAAGGCCGCTTTATCAATATTGAATCCGAAATGCTCCATTTCAAATAAAACTTTGGATAAAGGGATCTCGATGTCATGATATAAAGATAAAACTTCTTTTTCTTCCATTTTTTGCTGCAGTGCTTTGCAGGTTTCTTCCATCCATCCCGCTTTCAAAGCGGATAATTGCTCTTGCGGCAGGGAAGAGGCGCTTTCCGGATCTAAAAAAGCACCGGTTTCTCGAAATGCGATCTCTTCGAAAGAAAGAGGAGCGGAAGGGTCGATCACATAAGAAGCTAATACCATGTCAAAAATCTCACCATAAGGCAAAATATCATAGCTGGCTAAAATGTGATACCAGTTTTTTAAGTCATAGACATATTTTGTGATATGGGGAGCAGTCCATACGGTTTTTAACTTTTCCAAATCCTCTTTGCCAGCGTTTTGGCTGAGAAAAATAGCTTTTTTAGGAGAAGTCATAGCAAATCGGTTGATATGATATTCTCCTTCCAGATCTTTTTGCGATTCTGCATAAATATAAATTTTTTCTAATCCATCCAAAGAAAAATCGTCGGTGATGGAACCGTTTGGCAAAACCGATTCGGATTCTTTTTTTTCTGTTTGATCCATTTCTTGCTGACGGGGCAATTTTCTTAACAGGGAAGTGGATTCCATTTCCTGAAACAAGGCCGTCAACTTTTTGGGATCAACACCCGTCCAGGGAACAAACAGTGATTCTTCTATGGGAAGATCTGTGACGATCGTTGCCAAATGTTTGCTTAAAAAAGCATCGTCTTTATACTGCAACAAGTTTTCTTTTGCCTTTTTTTCTTTTACTTGCTCTATCTTTTCATACAGGTTTTCAATGGTCTTGTATTCTTTGATCAGTTTTACCGCTGTTTTTTCTCCAATGCCTTTGACACCGGG
Source organism: Bacillota bacterium (assembly GCA_016288255.1). Lineage (GTDB taxonomy): Bacteria > Bacillota > Tb-RUG-66 > Tb-RUG-66 > Tb-RUG-66 > Tb-RUG-66. Next base: position 3,008 of record JAEEYS010000093.1, on the reverse strand, counting down.
AATATTATCGGAAGAATCTCCCATCAGCGCTTTGATATCCACCACGCCGGCAGGCGCGGTGCCGTATTTTTCGATAACATCATCGATATGAAAAACATCAACGTTGGAAATCCCTTTTCTGGTCAGGAGAACAGTGATGTTATCATCCACTAGTTGGAGACAATCCTTGTCTCCGGTCACGATATAGGTTTTGATACCCATTTTACCCGCTTTTTTGGCCACAGAACCGATTAGATCATCACCCTCAAACCCTTCTTTGGAAGCGGTTTGAATTCGAAAACCCTGAAAGAGTTTTTCCATAAGCGGAATTTGTTCCGCAAGTTCTTCCGGCATAGCTTTTCTCTGGGCTTTATAATTTTCGTATTGAAGATGACGAAAAGTAGGGCCTTTCACATCCAAAGCAGAAATGCAATAATCGGGTTTGTATTCTTCCAGAATTTTAAAAAGCATATTTGCCATGCCGTAAATGGCATTGACATGCATCCCTTTGGAATTGGAAAGGGAGGGGATGGCATAAAAAGCGCGATGCAACAGACCGAATCCATCTATTAAAACCAGGGTATCGTTTATCATATTTTTCTCCTATTCTGATTTTCATTTAAGCTTATATCTCTATTTTAACTGTATTAGAAAGATTATACAAATAAAAAGCGGAAGAAATAGAAATTTATGACGCTTTCCATAAAAAAAGGACGCCTCTGAAGTGCGCCCTGCTTTTTATTATTTAATAAGAAACTTAACGGTATAAGATTCTGAATTTTCTTTTGCAATTTCCTTCTTTTCATAAGGGATGCCTTGATTTTTTAATTCCGATAAAAGGGAATCCAGCCCATTTTTGTCTGTTTTGGTATAGATAATATCAGCATAGTAGTCTGCATTTCCATAACCAGCCTGTTCCAATAGGATGATATCTTTGTGGGCTGTCAGTATAGCGTAAAAATCGTCATAAGATATCTTAGAAACAGTAACGGATATCATCGCTTCTTCCTGTGGTTCATGGGAAGAAGGATCTTCTTCGGCTTCCGGAGAAGAGATGACACCGGGTTCCTGTTCCACAGAATTTTTTGACGTGTCATCGGCAGAATCACTAAAAGCATCTTCTTTTTCATCGGATGCGTTTTCTGTGATTTCTTCGTCAGAAGAATCCGGGACAAGACAGCCATCATAGGTCATATTGTTAAGATCATTTCCGCCTGCGGATCGATCTGCCGCAGATTCTGCCAGATCTTCTTGGGCATATCTGCTGCCTAAAACTTGTTGCAGCAGGGGAACGGACAAAACAGCGATCAATAGCATTGCCGCCACATAAGCAATGTATCGGAAGGGTTTTTTCTTCACGGGAAGAGGGACCACTTTTTCTTCTTTTTCCTCGCATTTTTGTAGAACATCTTCTATCAGATTTGCTTTTTCCGGCAATTCTGTCTCACTTTCTACTAAATGCAGAAGATCAACCGCTTTTTGCATATCCTGCAACTCTTTTTGGCAGAACGGACAATTACGCAAATGATTTTCAAAGACTTCTTTTTCTTCTTCCGTCAACATATTATCGATATAAAGAGAGATTTGTTCTGAAAATGTTTTACAATCCATGGTATCACAACCCTTATCTATTTTTTAACCCGTTTTAATGATCTATCTACAATTTTTTTGACATCATTACGAAGAAAAAAGTTCCTCGTTGTCTTTTAAATATTGTTTTAAATAAAATCGGCCTCGACTGATACGCGATTTGACGGTACCTAAATTGGAATCTGTCATTTCAGCGATCTCCTGATAAGAAAAGCCTTGGATATCTCTTAGAATAACGGCGATACGCTGATCCTCCGGTAAATGATAAATAGCGTCTTTGATGATTTGAAGCTTCGTTTTCTTTTCCAAAGTTTGCTCCGGCGTGCTCTCTTTGGATTCCAATTCCAAGAGATAACTTTCTTTTTCCTGTATTTGTATCGGTTCGTCGATAGAAAAAGTTTTTCCTTTTTCTTTTGCGTTTTTTCGGATCATATCAATACAGGCATTGGATACAATACGAAAAAGCCATGTGGAAAATTGAGCGTCTCCGCGGAAATTTTGAATATATTTAAAGACTTTGATGAAAACTTCTTGTGTTACGTCATAAGCTTCATCAGGGTCTTTGATCATTCTTAAAGCAGTAGCGTATACTTTTTTTTCATATCGTTTTACGATCTTTTCAAAAGAATCCGTATCACCTTTTTGAACGTTTTCAATCAGGGATTTATCGGATAAAAGATCCGCAAAAAGGTAGATCGACATTAAATATTTCATTGCCTTGCCTCCCTTATGGGACTTTTCTGTTGGCATCATATATTTATGCGGCTATATGACCTGATGGCCATATATAGGACATTATACCATAAAAGAAAAGATATGTTAAAAATCACTGGATAAAGAACATTTTTTACGATAATAACATTTTTTTGTATTTATATAAATATATTTTTCTGCATATTTATCTTGACATAAACTAGAGTTGTGCATTAAACTATTTATAATTTATAAAGTCATATTACGTTGTAACACCTTATCATGCGCAGAAACAACCAATCACACAACAAGGTTCAACAGCTCACTGTAAATGGATACAACCTACATTACATTATTTTTTATTTTATCTTATGTATTATGTATAATCCATGTAACAGAATCCGAAAATGACGAAACAAACAAAACGATATATCAGAAAGGGGTGTATGTCTATTTGTCTTTATTGCAAGTAAAAAATCTAAAGGTAGCCTTTCCTATAGAAGACACCTATTTTAATGCTGTAAATGGTGTCAGTTTTACTTTAAGTGAAGGCGAAACCTTAGGTATCGTGGGTGAGTCCGGCTGTGGCAAAAGCGTGACAGCGCTTTCTATTATGCGTTTAATACCTACACCGCCGGCCAAGATTATAGAAGGTGAGATATTGTTTCAGGACACCTCTATACTAAGCCTGAATAAGCAAGAGTTAAACCAAATCAGAGGGAAAGACATTGCGATGATCTATCAGG
>JAEEYS010000092.1 GCA_016288255.1 Bacillota bacterium | reverse complement strand
CCTCCTATGTTTTTCTTCGCTTAGATTATACCATAATAAAATGGATTTAGATATCTTTCTGTCAAGAAGCGGATTTATTTTCTCGAATGACGACCAGCGTGCCGTCTGGGATATTCTCATAAAGCCATTTGGCGTCTTCCGGCGTCAGACAGATATTGCCCTGTGTGGAAGGTGTACCTAATTTGAGGATTTCTTCTGCCAAAATATGGCCGTTTTTATCATAGGGAATGGAATGGAACAAATAGTTTTCCGCAAAACAAAGCCAATATTTTGCGGTCGTATCGAACTCCTTGAAGGAAAAAGATTCTCCTCGTCCCTTGATCCGATAGGTGCCGGAAGGGGTTTCAAAGCCTTTTTCGCCGCAGGATGCGATCATCACACGGATCAGTTCGTTGTTTTGATAAACATTGACTTTGTTGATAGGCTCTTTTACCACTTCGATCCACAAAGTTTCGTCTATGGTGGCGGTTTGGATGGTAAAACTGCTTTTTGATGTATATCCCAGAGGAGAAGCGGAGAAAACAGAAAATTGATAAGCGGAACCGGGGAATAAGTTTACAGGGGACAACGTCGCTTTTTTCCCATTTACTTTTGTTCGGTAAACTTTGTTGTTCATGGTAAATTCCAGTTTTTTGACAGGATGATTTAATTCCATTTGGATCTCATGGATGCCGGATGCGTCTTGTATCCCTTCCGCCATATCCACATTTACAATTTCCAAAGGTTGGAGTATATTATAGAGGGATTGAAAGAGAAGACAGCATCCGCAGATGGATAAAATGCACAGCACGGTAATGATGATATTTTTTTGATGAGTATACATCCTTTCACCTCCATTATTAAAATTGTATGCAAAGATGATGGGAATATATCAAAAAGAAGGAATATCGATTAGATGAGAATCATCCCTATTTTAATCATAGAAAACAGAGGTCAGTATGAACATCTATTTGGATAACAGCGCCACCACCAAGCCTTTTGACGCCGTGGTGGACGAAATGATGAAATATTATAAAGAAATGTACGGAAATCCTTCCTCTATGCACAAAATCGGCGCAAAAGCGGACGCTTTGCTGAAGGAAGCGCGCAGAATGCTGGAAAAAAGCCTTCACGCGGAGCAAAACACCGTTATTTTTACAAGCGGAGGAACGGAGGCGAACAATATTGCCATTCGGGGGCTGGTATACGGAAAAATGAGACGAGGCAACAAGATCATCACCAGCCGGATCGAACATCCGTCTGTTTTGAATACCTTCCAGAGTTTGGAAGAAGAAGGCTTTCAGGTAAAGTATCTTTCTGTAGACGGGGAAGGCAAAATAAACCTGGAAGAATTGAAAGACGCTCTGGACGAAGACACGATTTTTGTCAGTATCATGCATGTGAACAATGAAGTGGGAACCATAGCACCTTTGCGGGATATTGACGCGATCATCCGATCCAAAAACTCGGAAATCTGCTTTCACAGTGACGGTGTGCAGGCTTATATGAAAACGGAGCTTGATCTCAAAAAGTGGGGGATCGACGCTTATTCCATGAGCGGTCATAAAATCGGCGGGCCCAAAGGGATCGGCGCGTTATATATCAAAAAAGGAAGCAATATCAAACCTACCGTGTTTGGCGGAAATCAAGAAATGGGACTGCGGTCCGGTACGGAAAACGTACCGGGGATCGCCGGATTTTATAAAGCGGTGGAAATCTATGAAAAGAACAAAGAAAACTTTACTCTTCACATGGCTGAGATCAAGCGGTATATGATGGCTCAAGTGAAGGAAGAAATAAAAGATATCAAAATAAACGGACCGGAAACGGAAGATGGGGCGCCTCATATCCTTAATATTTCTTTTTTGGGCGTAAGGGGAGAAGTCTTGTTACACGCTTTGGAAGAAGACGGTATTTATGTCTCGACGGGTTCCGCCTGCTCTTCCAGAAAATCTACGGGAAGCCATGTGCTGAAAGCCATGGGGTGCCAAAAAGAAGAAATAGAAGGGGCGATCCGATTCAGTTTTTCTCCTTTTAACACAACGGAAGAAATAGATGATACAGTTGCTTCTTTAAAAAAACAGACAGAGATACTGCGAAAATTCAAGAGGAGGTAGGGTATGTTTTTAATCCGCTATGGTGAGATCGGTTTAAAAGGAAAAAATCGAAGCTATTTTGAAAAAAAATTAGTTTCTAATATAAAAGAAATGCTGAAACCTTATGAAGGGGTCACAGTGGAACGCAACACAGGACGGATCATCGTTCATAATGAAAAAGACGATGAAAAGATTGGAGAAGCTTTAAGCCGTGTATTCGGGATTTCCGGAGTCTGCCCGGTCACGATCTGCGACAAAAAGATAGAAGAAATCGAAAAAGCCGCTTTTCAGATATTTGAAAAGCTTTTAAAAGACGGTCCGAAAACATTTAAAGTGGAAGCCAGCAGGGCCGATAAAACCTTTCCCATGAGTTCCAGAGAGATCAATGTGCATTTGGGCGATTTTTTGTTAAATGCTTTTTCTGATTTGAAAGTGGATGTACATCATCCGGATATTTTACTTCATGTGGAGATCAGAGAAGAAGCCTACCTTTATTCTGCTGAAATCAAAGGAATGGGTGGACTGCCTTTGGGGACCAGCGGAAAAGGCGTTCTTTTATTATCCGGCGGGATCGACAGCCCTGTAGCCGGCTATATGGCTATGCGGAGAGGACTCCATGTTTATCCTGTGTATTTTCACAGTCCGCCTTTTACTTCGGAAAAAGCAAAACAAAAGGTGATCGATCTGGTCAAAACTTTGGGAAAATATAATCCCGTATTTCAGTTGCGGGTCGTTTATTTTACGGATGTGCAGAAAAAAATCATTGAACACTGCCCCGAAAACATGACAACGATCATTATGCGGCGTATGATGATGCGGATCGCGGAAAAATTTGCGGAAGAACTGGAAGGGAAAGCGCTGGTAACGGGAGAAAATTTAGGACAGGTGGCAAGTCAAACGATCGATGCTTTGGGCGTGACCAATGCTTCCGTGCATTTGCCGGTTTTAAGACCGCTTATTGCGTTTGATAAAGTAGATATCATTCAGATCGCAAAAAAAATCGAAACGTTTGAAACCTCTATTTTGCCTTATGAAGACTGCTGTACGATCTTTGTGCCAAAAAAGCCGAAAACAAGACCGAAATTATTAGACGCAGTCAAAGCGGAAGAAGGAATAGACTGGGATAGCTTGATCAATGAAGCGATAGAAAAGACAGAAGTCATCGACATCGTGACCCGTGCATAATGGCGGTAAGCTAAAGACGAGGCGGAATAAGAAGTGACAAACCTACACTTTATAAAACAGCCTGTCCACAGAGATTTTGACAGCCTAAGCTGGAGGCAGCGTTAAAAAAAGATCATAAAATAGATCAAATAGACCAAAGAAAATCGATAAAATTTCATTATGCAGAAATCAAATGGCAAAAAGCCCTTTTGGTAATCTACTGCAAGATGGACAAAGGAGGGAAAACAATGTATCCGTTAACGCATATTTACGTAGCGAAAAAACTATTCAATACGCAGGAAGAGTCGTATTTGTTAGGCAGTGTTTTTCCCGATTGCCTGTCTTCTAAAGTGTCATGGCAAACAGCGCATTGCTTTTATACGGAAGAAAGTTTAAGAAGACAGTATGAAGAAAATGAAGAAATACGCTGTTTTTATTACGGGCTCTTGACCCATGGAGTGGATCCCAAAGGGTTAGACTACTATGGCGACGTAAACTATAAAAGCGCAGAAAAAAGAATAAGAATAGAAGGAGCAAATAAGAAAGGATACGCATATCAAAAAAGCGCTCCTTTGGTAAAAGAGGTCATGGAATGCTGCGGTTTGGATGAAAGAGGCGGGATATGGAAAGCGCATAATTTTGTAGAAATGGCAGCGGAGATCATGACTATACTAAGACATCCTGCTTTGTCGAAAGAGATCAGAGATATTTTGAAAAAGCAGGATATGATCAAAAAATGCACCGGACCGATCGATCAATATTTTCATTTTGCGGAAGGATACGCTTTTCAATCCTTATCCGGGTTGATCAATCGTCTGGTGGATGAAAGTTATCATTTGGATACCATATATGAATCTTTGATCGATAAGTTTTCTTACACCATTCGGTACCAATTCGGCAACGAGATGGATAAGGAGAAGGGAATTGCCATATTACAAAAAGCAAAGACCCTGATCGAAGAAGATTTGGATCTTTTTTTGGAAGACGTAACAGAAAAAATCAGACAAAACTGCAACACATTTTTAAAACAGGAGGTTTTCTAGTGGAAAAGAGTACGAACCAGAACAAAATAAATGTTTGTGTTTTGATGGGCGGTGTTTCCGGAGAACACGAAGTGTCTCTTCAGTCAGCCCAATCCGTGATTCTTGCTTTGGACAAAGAAAAATATAATATCATAAAAGTCGGTATTACAAAAGCGGGCGTTTGGTATCTTTTAGAGGAGCCTGTTTTAGAAGAAGTTTACCGGTTGGGTTATATCTATGAAACCATTGATCCTTCTTATCTGATCTACGGACTTGGCAATTGGGCCGCGGCAAAAGATGTCTGTTCCTCAGAAAACCAAAATTTGAAATATTTAATGGATCATACGGATATTTTCTTTCCTGTTTTACATGGACCGAACGGGGAAGACGGCACCATCCAAGGCTTGTTTGAACAGCTTAACATGCCTTATGTAGGATGCGGTGTTTTGGCTTCTTCGGCCGCAATGGATAAGATCGTTGCAAAAAACATATTCCGGGAAGAGGGTCTTCCGGTCGTTGACGATTGCTATTTCACCAGAGACGAATTTGAAAACGATATGGAAAGTATCATTGAAATGGTCGAAAGCAAACTTTCGTATCCCGTGTTTGTAAAACCGGCCAATATGGGATCTTCGGTAGGGATCAACAAAGCAAAAAATATGTGTGAATTGGCAGAATGCATCAAAGAAGCAGCCATTTATGATAAACGGATTTTGGTGGAAGAAGGGCGACCTGTCAGAGAAATCGAAGTCAGTGTTTTAGGATACGATACGTATACGGTATCGGAACCGGGAGAGATCTTACCGGCAAAAGAGTTTTATGATTATGAAGCCAAATACATAGATAATGATTCCAAACTTTTGATCCCCGCGCCTTTGGAATCAGGGCAGGTAAAAGAGATCAAAAGGATCGCGGAAAAAGCGTTTAAGGCGATCAACGGTTCCGGCCTTTCCCGCGTTGACTTTTTCTTAGATAAAGAGTCGGGAGAGCTGTTTATCAATGAAATCAATACTATGCCCGGATTCACCAGTATCAGTATGTATCCGAAGCTGATGGACTATTCCGGCGTTTCTTATTCCGACTTGCTGGATCAGTTGATCGATCAGGGTTTTTTTAAATGGAAAGATAAAAATAAAAACAGAGTATCAAAATAAAGAAGTATATAAAAAGAAATGATAGTGTATCATTTCTTTTTTGTCATTTGTTTGGTTCATTCGATAAGAAGAAAACAGTGAAGTAAAGAGGACGAAAAATGAACGGTTTTTATGAAAAATTAGCCAAAGTATACGACAAACTCATGAAAGAAGATTTTGATTATCCAAAATGGTTTTCTTATTTGGAACGCTTTTTTCCGAAGGATACAAAACATATTTTGGAATTGGGCTGCGGTAGCGGATTGATGACAGAAGAACTGATAAAGCACCGTTATCATGTGGCGGGCGTGGATTTGTCGGAAGAGATGCTTTTGATGGCGGAACAAAAAACGAAGAACTACGCAAACCAAGTACAATATTTTTGCTATGATATGGCTCTTTTACCCAAAATCAAAGAATTTGACTGTGTCGTAAGTGTTTGTGATGTAATGAATTATTGCCTTAGCGAAGAAACATTGTATCGTACATTTTCTTGCGCGCATGAAAATTTAAGAGAAAACGGTCGTTTTTTGTTTGATATGGTGACCGAAAAAAAATTAAAAGACCTCTTGGGAAACGAAACGTATGTTTTGGATGAAGAAGACATTACTTATATCTGGAACAATACCATAAAAGAGGATATTGTCAGAGAAGAGATCACTTTTTTCATTAAAACAGAAGACACTGTCAAAACAGAAGAAGAATACGAGAGAGAGCTGTACGAACGATTTGATGAATTACATGAACAGAAGATCTTTTGTACCGATCGAGTCACTGCGCTTTTAAGAAAAGCGGGATTCCAAAATGTGACAGTATATTCTTTTATGACACTGGATCCTTGTAAGCCGGAAGATATTCGTGTCCAGTTTGTTGCGGAAAAATAAAACAAAACAGGTATAGACAGGCAAAAAAACGGGGACCGTAAAGATAGAATATTGGAAAAAGGAGAACCGATATGAATATTCTATCTTTGATCCTGGCGGGGATGGCAGGCGCTTTTATGGCGATACAAGGGTCTTTTAACGGTGTTTTGAGTAGATCCATAGGGCTTACCCGTACCACCTTTATCGTGCACATAATAGGAACGATCCTGATCACAGCCATGCTGCTGATACCCAAATTCGCAAAAGACGGCAGTTTTACGATGCTTTTAAAAGCGCCGAAATATACACTTTTGGGAGGCGCTATGAACGTAGCCATTATTTATATGGTAGCGGCTTCCATGAGTAAACTGGGACCCGGTAAAGCAACCGTGGCGATCATTATCTGCCAGACTGTTTTTTCTTTTGTGATCGATCAAT
>JAEEYS010000091.1 GCA_016288255.1 Bacillota bacterium | reverse complement strand
TAGAAAAGATAAAAATCTAAAAAATAACAAAAAATGTGCTTCCTTTTCCCGGTTCGCTTTCCACTTTGACCGCCGCGTCATGTAATTTCGCGATTTTGTCTACCATAGAAAGGCCCAAGCCCGTGCCTTGTATCGAACGAGAGGCATCGCTCCTGTAAAACCGATCAAAAATCTTTTCCTGTTCTTCTTTTGCGATCCCGATCCCGTCATCTTTTACCGAAAGGATGATCTTGTCCTCCACTTTTTGAAGTGCAACCAAAATCGTTCCGTTTTCTTTTCCGTACCGATATGCGTTGCTGATCAAATTCTGCACCATACGGGAAAGCAGCATCCGATTGCCTGAAATTTCCAGATTCGGTTCCACTTTTGTCTGAAGCGTGATCCCTTTCGTGCCGATCATTTTCATTTGTTCCGCTGTTTCCCATACGATTTGAGAAAGATCCGCCCTTTCAAAAGGATACCGTTTTGTTCCCTGATCCATACGGGTATAATCCAGCATATCCCCGATCAAAGCATTCATCCGTTTGCCTTGTTTTTCCACTACGCGAAGCGCTTCTTCATATTCGGGAACAGAGCGTTCTTTTTCCAAAGTATATTCACACTGCGCCAAAATAACGGAAGTAGGTGTGCGCAGTTCATGGGAAGCGTCCGAAGTAAACTGCCGCTCCGATTCAAAAGAGCCCTCCAAGCGGTCCAGCATGCGATTGAATACCTTCGCCAAGCGCCCTACCTCATCTTGATTTTTTCCCACATCGATACGCCGTTTCAAATCATCGCCTCTGGAGATTTGTTCCGCTGTCACTTCGATTTTTCGAATGGGCGAAAGCATCCGATCCGCCAGCAGATATCCCGATAATACCGCCAAAGCGATCAAGATCGGCAGCAAGATCAAAGAAATCCGCGTGATTTCCTTTAATTGCCCGGCGCTTTTGGTTTCCGGCACGATCCCCCGGATCCAGATCGTATCGCTGTCCGGCAGCGTGATATTTAATTTGCGGTCATATAGATCATACCGCACATTTTGTATTTTCATATGCCAGGTATAAGATTCCGTAAAAGGAATGGCTTCTGTTTCTTTTGACAAAGGATTTTCTCCGTAAAGCATAGCGCCGTCCGCTGTATAAAGCGCCGTATGCACATCATTGACCACATCCATAAAATCTGTATCCACTTCCAGATACCCTTCTTTATATGGAATATAGATATTGGCTTTTGGATCTTTTTCTGTCTCTGTGTATTTGATTTGATTTACATTTTCTTCCACTGTGCTGATCAAATAATCGCGGATGGTCCCTCTTAACACCATACCGCTGGTTACGCGGATAGCAAAAAAAGTCAGTCCCACGATCAAGATCAAAACCAAAGAAAACCACAATGTCAGTTTGAACCGAATGCTCTTATTTCTCATCATGGATACTCATTTCCTCACATTTCAGCATATATCCGCTGCCCCTTACTGTTCGGATCAGCTTCGTTTCATGCCCTTCATCGATTTTTTTCCGCAAATAGCTGATATAAACGTCCACCACATTGGTCCCGCCTTCATAGTCAAAGTTCCAAATGTGATTTTCGATTTTTTCACGGGATAATACGATATTTTTATTGTATAACAGATAGGTCAAAAGAGAAAACTCTTTTGCCGAAAGCGCGATCTCCCGATCTCCCCGCCGCACTGTGTGGGCGGCCAGATCCACAGTCAGATCGTCCGCCGTAAGCACGCTGGTTTGAGACGCTCCCGTCAGTCTTGTGAGCACCCGCACGCGGGCAAGGAGCTCTTCCATAGAAAAAGGTTTGATAAGATAATCATTGGCGCCCGCGTCCAATCCTTTTACCCTGTCTTGCACGGAATCTCTTGCGGTCAAAAACAGCACCGGTGTTTTGATGCCTTTTTTGCGGATCTGCTCCAACACGGTGAATCCATCCATTTTGGGCATCATCACATCCAAAATGGCTCCGTCATATTCGGCCGATTCCAGATATTCCAGCGCTGCCGCCCCATCGAAGCAGCTGTCCACGCTGTATCCTTCTTCTGTCAATTTTTTTGTGAGTATGGCATTTAAATCTTTTTCGTCTTCGGCAAATAAAATACGCATGATCTTCCTCCGAATCCAATCTTTTTCTATTAACTATAGTATAACAAGATTAAAACAACATTAGAAGATGCTGTTATCTCTTTTCCGGATACAAAAAAGACTGCGCCGAAAGCGCAGTCTTATGCATCAATTACTTTCCTCTTATTCTCTTTAAACCATTCTTCGTTCGTATAAATACGGTATCCCTAAACGGGAATTATTTTACTTCCTGGACCCAATTGAATTCGTCTTTTAATTTGCCCCACTGGATCCCTGTCAAGGTTTCATATAGTTTGTGGGAAACCGGTCCGATCTCTCCGTTGTTGATGGGCATGATATCCCCGTTATAATTCAATTCTCCGATAGGAGAAATAACGGCTGCCGTTCCGGTGCCGAATGCTTCTTCCAGTTTTCCGTCCCGATATGCCTGTTCCACTTCGTCAATGGAAAGCTTTCTTTCTTCCACTTCATATCCCCAGCTTTTTAAGATCTCAATAGAGGATTTTCTGGTGATACCGGATAAAATACTGCCTTCCAGCCCGGGTGTCACGATCTTGCCGTCGATCTTAAAGAATACGTTCATAGTCCCTACTTCTTCAATGTATTTTCTTTCTACCCCATCCAGCCACAATACTTGGGTATAATGCATCCCTTCCGCTTTGGACTGCGCTTTGATGGAAGAAGCATAGTTCCCGCCGGTCTTGGTAAACCCTACACCGCCTTTGACCGCTCTGACATATTCCGATTCTACGTAGATCTTGACCGGATTCAATCCTTCCGGATAATAAGCGCCTACCGGAGACAAGATAATGATAAAGTAGTAATGGCTGGCCCGATGCACGCCCAGAGAAGGATCTACCGCAATAATGAAAGGACGGATATAAAGGGAGGTGCCTTCCGCCGAAGGAACCCAATCCTGTTCCACTTTGATCAGCTCTTTGAGCGCTTTGATACAAAAAGCTTCGTCCAAAGCCGGAATATCCAGTCTGTCATTGGATACGTTCATCCGTTTCATGTTTTCGTCCGGCCGGAAAAGCAAGATCCTGCCGTCCGCTGCCCGATATGCTTTTAACCCTTCAAATACTTCCTGCGCATAATGAAATACCATGGCAGCCGGGTCTAAAGATAAATTTTGATAAGGTATGATTCTGGGATCGATCCAACCTTGCCCTTCTATATAATCCATCATGAACATGTGATCTGTGAAATAATTGCCGAATCCCAAATGATTCTGATCCGGTTTTTCTTTTGGTGTGTTTGTTAATACGATTTTAATTTCTTGGTCCATAAGTCACTTGCATCTCCTCAAGAATATAATATGCCTCAGCCTTTGCTGATACCAACTATTTTTATTTTGCCACTTTTTATAATAAAATGCAACATTCTGTATCTTTTTTCAAAGATTCTCCCTTTTTTTTCGAATAGCGCCTCATTTCCGCCGCTCTCATGCTGGTTTTGAATTCAAAAAAGGAACTGTTTTAAAAAAACAGTTCCTTTTTTTCTCTGCTTTATGAAATGTCAAAATGTGATGGTGATTTTTTTGGTGGCATTCTCCCATGCGACCTGGCAGTTTAAGTTTTCCGATACAAATCGGATGGGGATCATGGTTTTTCCATTGATGATCTGCGCCGGTACATCCAGCTCTTTGGCCACCCCGTTCACATAAGCTGTCTTTTTCCCAATGGTCATCTTGATCGTTTTTCCGTTCAGCTGGATGGTAATATCTTTTGTTTTGCTGTTAAAATAGACCACCCCGTCCATGATCTCTACCACAGGACGGATGGGGATCAAGGTTCTGTTGTTCACGATGACCGGATATGCCTTGGGATTCCCTTTTTCGATCATTTCGCTCTTGGTCTCGCTGGATCCTTTGTTGTATTTTACATAGGTGCTGTTGATCAAAAATTCCATATAAGGAGAATTGAGATTGAAAAACAAGGTCTCATAGGTGATGGTCTTATTCTGTCCGTTCTTCTTCAATCCCGTGAGCTCTACCAAAAAGCGATCCCCGTTTTGATATTCTCCCACACTGCTTTTTTCCGGTCTGAAAATAACGGTCCTGCCGCTTACGCTGAAAAAGTTCTTTGCTTTATCCGTATCGCTTTTGCTGAAGTTCCAGACCTTATTGTCTCTCACTCTGGTCAATTTTACTTTTACGCTGTCCGCGCTGACTGTGTCCACGGCATTGGCATTGATCGTTACGCTCCAGGGCGTATTGGTCCGCAGCACATCTACCGGAAAATATCCTTCAGAGGGCCACGCGATAAAATCGGTCCCTTTAAAATCCGCCGGTCTGAAATAGTCCCCTGAATTGTCCTGCACGACATAGGTAGCATAATAACGATTGATCTGCCCGAATCCCGTTTCTTTCATGCTGGGATTCAACAGCCAGGTCCTATGCCCTACAGCAGCCACATTGTTATTGTCGCTGTCATTCATATACTCAAAGATACTGGCTTCCAAGCTGCTGTGTCCCATGGCTAGATTACTGCTGGCAGTCGCTTTTGCCCCTTTTTCAAACAAACTTTTTTCAATAGAGCCGTCGTTTTTGGGATTATGCGTAAACTGATTTAAAGCAGCCAGCACCCAAACACCGTATTGACAGGATTCCGTTTTT
>JAEEYS010000090.1 GCA_016288255.1 Bacillota bacterium | reverse complement strand
ATTCTTTTCCAAGCTGGTCCCTTTCGGCAGATCCAGATTGATGATGACCGTTCCCATGGTCATGTTGGGTATGAATTCCGCTTTTATCAAAGGCGCCACAAAGCCGGAAATACCGAGCATGACCACCAAAATCAAAATAATGATCGTTTTATGATCGACAGACCATCTCAAAGAAGCCTCGTAGACGCCCAGATAGCCTTTTCTTTTCTTTTGTTTTTGCGCTGCCGCCTTTGCTTCTTCTTCCTGCGTCAGCTTATCCATGATCTTATCCGCCTGTTTCCCCCGCATCAGTTTAGAAGAAAGCATGGGCACCAATGTGAGAGAGACCACCAGGGAAGAGATCAAAGAAAAAGATATGGTCAAAGCCAGCTCTTTAAACAGCTCCGAAGCGATCCCCTGCACGAATACAATGGGCAAAAATACCGCCAGTGTCGTCAAAGTAGAGGCAATGATCGCATTGGCCACTTCACTTGCGCCTTCTATAGCGGCGCGGTCAATGGGCAACCCTTCCTGCCGCTTTCGAAAGATGTTTTCCAATACAACGATGGCGTTGTCCACCAGCATCCCGATCCCCAGCGCCAAGCCGCCTAAACTCATCATGTTCAGGGTCAGTCCCGCGAAATAGATCAAAATAAAAGTGGCAATGATAGAGATCGGCATGGCTGCCGCGATGACCAGCGTGGAGCCGATGCTTCTTAAAAAAGAATAAATGATCAAAACCGCCAGTATCCCGCCGATCATCCCGTTGCTGAAAACGGAATTGATGGCTAAAGTGATAAATTCGGACTGATCCAAAATCGGAACGGCTTCCACATTGCCCGGCAGTTCCTGCTTCAACTGATCCAGTTCTTTTCTGACCCGATTGGCCACCTGCACCGTATTGGTCCCGGATTGCTTTTGGATGCTGAGCCCAATGGTTTCTTTTCCGCTCAAATAGCTGTAAGACTCTTTTGTTTTATAGCTGTCTACAACATTCGCAATGTCTTTTAACTTAATCACACCGCCGGTAGGCGTTGTCAAACTGATATTTTCTATTTGGGATACATTTTCAAACTCTCCCACGATACGGATCAAATACGAAAAGTCGTTTTCCGCTATGCTGCCTCCCGCGTTGTTTAGATTCTGCGCGGCCAGCATCTGCATCACCTGCGTGGTGGTCAGTCCGTATCCCAGCATTTTTTTATCATCCAGCGTTACTAAAATTTCCCGTTCCATTTCACCGGATACGGAAACGGAAGCGACCCCTTCCAATCGTTCCAGTCTCGGTTTGACGATATCTTCGATCAGTTTGGTAAACTGCGCCGGTTCCATTTCACTGGACAAAGAATATGTCGCCACAGGGATAATGGAAGGATCATACTGCACCACCATAGGCTCATCTGCCCCTTCCGGCAGATAATCCGAGATCAGAGAAAGATTTTCTCTCACTTTTAAAGCGGTATAATCCAAGTCCGTCCCCCAGGAAAGCTCCACGATCACCATGGATTGCCCTTCGGTGCTGGTGGAGCGGATCGACTCAATGTTGCTTACCGTGGCGACCGCGCTTTCTACAGGGCGGGTCACCTGATTTTCCATTTCTTCCGGTCCTGTGCCGGAATAGGTCGTGATCACCGCCAGAATCGGATAATTCATATCCGGCAGCATGTCGATCCCCAAACGGGACAGACAGATCGCGCCGAAAAAGATCACAATAAAAATACACATCAAAATCGTTACAGGGCGTCTTACGGAGATTTTTGACAAAAACATCAGTTTTCACCCCGGTCTGTTATGGTCACTTGATCCCCGTCTTCCAAGGAGTATTGTCCGTCCACGATATAGACATCGCCGACTTCCATTCCTTCCACTACCTCTGTATACATATTGTTGCTCAACCCTGTTACGATTTCCCGAAATACCGCAATATCTTCTTTTACCAAATAAACGCCGGTCTTTCCTTCCACCGTCATGACAGCGTCATTGGGCACCAGTATCACATCTGCTTTTTTATCCGTTTCCAATGTCACATTGGCAAACATGCCGGGCTTTAGCAGTCCGTCCTCATTTTTAAGCTCCAGCTCTACCGGATAAAGCTTGGTCTGCTGATTTGCCACGGGATCGATGCTGACAATGGTCCCGGTCATGGGTTCCCCGTTGACCGCGTCCACCAGGACCTTCAACTGCTGTCCCAGCTTGATGGCGTTGACCTGTTCCGCCGTCACGGAAAAAGTGACTTTGACGGTACCGGTACTGATGATATTCGCCAAAGCATATCCGGGAGACGCCATATCCCCTTTTTTGACCAATACATTCGTCACCACGCCGCTCAAAGGCGCTGTGATGACGCAGTTATCCAGCTGATTGTTCAAAAGTTCCAACGATGCTTCCGCCTGGGCGATCTGCGCGTCATAAGAAGAAGGATCTAGCAGCTTCATCTGCATTTCCGCCTGTTCCAGCTGCTGTTTGGAAACACCACCCAGATCATACAGCTCCAGCATCCTTTCATAGGTCAGTTTCGCGTTGTCATACTGGATCTGCGCTTTTGCCTTCGCGTCTTTTGCCACGTCGACTCCCGCTTTTGCCTGTTTGATCTGTACCTGGATATCTTCCCGATCCAGCACGATCAAAACGTCTCCTTTATTCACTTTTTGTCCCGATGTCATGGAAAGTTCTATGATCTTTCCGGACGCTTTGCTGAACACATCCGCCGTTTCGTTCGCCGCAACGGTCCCCATCACTGTGGAAGTGTTGACAAATTCGCCTGTTTCGGCGGTTTCCACCGCGACCGGATAAATTTTGATCTCTTCTTCCTCTTGTTCGGTTTCTCCCGACACATCCTTTTTGGTACAGCCGGTCAAAGAAAACAGGAGCAGTAAAATCAATAATATGGATACCCAACCGGTTAATTTTTGCTTCATTTCTTTTTGTCCTTTCTTTTCCTCTTTCCCTCTTATCTCTTTCCCGTTTCTCTTTTATCAAGAATTCGCAATCACGTTGATGACCGTATTGTTGAATGTATCATAAGCCACGTTATAGTCGCGGATAGCGGCATAATAACCGTATTCCGCCACAGCGCTTTCTTCTTCGATAGCATACAGCTCTTCTTTGGAAAGCAGTCCCAGATCCAGTTTTTTCTTGCCGATAGTCAGTTTTTCCTGCATCAGTTCCATATATTCTTTTGCCAGATCCACTTTTTTCAAACCGTTGTCCAAAGCATTCTTCTGCCGTCTGATGCTCACTTCCATGTCTTCCTTGATGCTTTCCAAATCCAGTTTTGCCTTTTCCATGTCATTTCTGGCTTCCTGATACTCTTTGTCCGTGTTCACATACTCAGCCGCCGTCAATTCAAATATCTTGCTGTTGATCTCATACTGCTTTTCCGCTTTATAGATATCTGTCATCTTATTGATCTTACTCAAAATGTCATTTAGATCCACTTTTAATGCCGGCATCAGCGTCAGCGGATCGGTAATGGAGATCCCCGCATCGATATTGTTTTCCGCCAAAAGATTGATCTGATACTGCAGATCCTTTAAATTGTTTTCCGCGTTGACCAAATTGAGTCTTGCTTCTTCCTTGTTGTATTTCGCCGTATCCACATCCACTTGGGTCATGGTTTTGTTTTTCAGCTTGCCGTTTGCCAATTCGTACTGATAATTTTTGATCTCCAACAGCTTGGAATCCTTTTGGATCTCTTTTTGCGTCAGCAAATAGTCCATGGATTTTTCAAACAAACTCGCCTTGAGCTGATATTTGTTGTCCCTTTCTCTTCGTTTGGACAATTCCAGTTCCAGTTCCGCTTTCATGGGTTCCACCTGCTGTTTTAGATTCCTTTCCAGTCTGGTCACCCGGTCCGTAGCGGCAATATTGGGATTTTCCGCGCCGTTTTTCGCTTCTTCCAATTTTACTTCATTCATTTCAATGGTCATTTGATCCAAAGTTGCCTGTCTGCTGTTATTGACCGCGGCATTGATCAGGTTCGTTACGGTACCAAACACATTTTCCGCCGCCATGGTCCCCAAACTCAAGACAAAAATCAATATCACTGCCAATATGGCGATCGATCGCTTCATAAACCACCCCTCCTATTGATATGCCGGGCCGATGCCCGCTGCATAGGTCAGTTTTTTCTGTTCGGTGTTGCTGTTATAAATCAAGATATCCCGCTGTGTTTCCAGCTCCAAGATCGCTTCTTCCACTTCCATCATGGTGATGTTGTCCAAAAGCCCCAGCCTGTTCTGCGCTTTTAAATGGGAAAGCTTGGTCTTTTGGATCTCGATCAAACGGTCAAAATGCGCGATCTGATCTCTTGCTTTGACCACATCGTCATACGCCATGATGATCTCTGTCCTGATCTGATCTTCCAGAACACTTCTTTCGATATCCTGTATCTTTCTTTCTCTTTTCAATACTTCGTAGCTTCTGTTGATGTTTTTGTATACCAATCGGTTGTTGGCGCTGTAGGTCCTGAGCTCAATATCCTTCAAGCCCGAAAGGGCGATATTGTTGGTGATCTCAAACCGATTTTTTAAAGCCTCCGCTACATAGGTATCCCGTTCTTTGAGCGGTTCCAGTTCCGTTTCCGGCTTGATCTCATAAGTGGTATTTAGGTCCACTCCCAAAAAAGCGTTCAGCTGCCGTTTGATATCCTCCAGATCGGTCTTTGCCGTATCTCGGTTCACTTCCGCTTCTTTTACCGCGTATTTTTGCTCTTTTAGCTCAAAACGGCTGATGACCCCCAGATCATACTGTTTCTGCTGAAATTCCAGCTTTTTTTGTGCAATGGCGAGGGTCTTTTCTTTGGATGCCAAGGTGCGGTCCGCGCTGAAATACCCCAAATACAGCTGGCGAAGAGCGATCATCAGGTTGTTTCGTGTCAGCGTGTAGCTCTTGACCGCTGTCTGATAGCTGTATTCCGCCAGTTCCGGATAATAATCCTTCACCAGATTGAGCTGTAAGCTCATATCCGGACTGGGGAGCGCATCGTCTCCGATATATTTTCGCAGACTTTCCAGCTTCTTTTCCGTAGAAACGGCCACTCCTTTTTGATAATTCGCTTTGATCTTGCCGATCTCCGCATTGGAAATGGATAAATTCACGCTTTTCATATTGGGGCTTTGGTTCAAGTCTCCGAAAAGCTCCCCATAGGCCCTCACTTTGCCCGAGGCTCCTTCCCCCTCAGCCGCGGCGGACAAGCTTCCCGCTACAAGCGCGAGGATCAGCACCACAGCCCAAACAAGAGTTCTTTTTTTCACGTCATCCTCCCCTTTTTCTGTCATTTCTATGCGCGTTTCTTCTTTTTATACTGTTTTATACTTCTTTTCTATTTCCGATGCTTCTTTTTATGCTTTTTTCTGTTTTATGATACCTGCCGCCGCTTTCGATTCTTGGCTTTTGCGGCTTTTTGTCCACAGGCGTTTTTACAAGGCCTGACAGATGCTTATACCCATCGGTATCATCGGATCGGCTCATACAGCCTGCTTTCGATGATCTCCCTCTATAAGCCGTTCCGCAGACCGTCTTTTATAAGACCGGGCCGCCTCTGAAGACTGCCCTGCAGACTGTTCTTCCCGGAGCGCTCCTGACAGACCGCCTCAAACAGACCGACCCGTCGGTCAGGTGCTTTTATTATACACAATCCCGCCTTTTCTTGTCAATCCGCGGCTGCCTTTTCCCCTCAAACTTTCCTCTCATTTTTGCCGTTTTACTCTGTTTTTCCAAAAAACGCTCTTTCGCCTGCCGAAGAGTCAAAAAGCCTGCAGGCTTTTGGCCGCAGGCTTTTTTTACTTTTTCTCAAAGCAAACATCCAAGCAGGATAGGATACGTATTCTTTTTAAACGGTCCCTTTAAGACCCTTTAGATCAATAGATCGTGACCGAAGTTCCGGGCGTTATGGTCTTTAGGATCGTGACCATACTTTCTTTTGAAACAGCCACACAGCCTCCCGTCGGGGAATCGGGCCCTCTCCAGCAATGGAGAAAGATGGCGTTTCCCGCATAGGGCGCGCCTGCCAGATTATACCCCAGGTCGATCAGATGATCATAGACCACAGGATAATCGATCAAATGCTCGTCTTCCGAATAGTCCCCGTCGGGATCCTGACTGCGGTAAAGCAGTGTATTGTATTTTTTCCCGTTGGAACCCGTTGCGCACCAGTACATATCCTCCGTTACCTTGGTATAAGGCAGAAGGCTTCCCGGGTCGTCTTCGATCCCATAGGCTTCTCCCACCGTCCACGTGCCCAGCGGCGTTTTGGTATCCCCTTCCGACTGTTTTCCCGGGCCGTTTTTCCCCACAACAGCCGGACAGCTGAAGATCGGCTCGTATTTTCCGTCTTTTGCTTCGTAGATCGTCAGCTCCGCGTGAAAATCCCCGTCTATGGCAGTCTTGATCCCCAGACGGTATTCCCCGTTTCTTTCTTCGGAAATCGGCTGTCCGAACAGCGTTTGTTCCACTTCGTCCTGGGAGATGATATTTTGATACAGCTTATATTCCGAAAGCAGTTTTGCGTCCTTCCCTTTCATCCACACGATAGTCCCTGTCAAGATCAGGACAAGGACAGCCAGCGCGATGGAAAGGATCCGCAATTGTTTTTCTTTCATGGTCTGTCTCCTTTGATGTTTTTTCTTTTTCCTTATGTCCATCTGCTATTGTACTGTTTTTTTATAGCCTTGGCAACCTCTTTTCCCGTCCTTTTCCCATAAAAGAGATGTTACCGCTTCCATTTCGTTTTTCCAAAAAAACACAAAAAAAAGGAGCGCTTTCGCGCTCCTTTTTCTTTTTACCATACTTGATCACTCAAGTCCATTCCTGCGGATTAATCCCAGAATTCCCAATCGATGTAAACAGGGCTGCCGTCTACCATCTTAGCTGCTGCTTGTGCTTTGATAGTTGCGGATGCAAGTTCATTGCCTTCTAAATCATATACCGGGTTCTTCTGTGTTACGGAGAAGGTCTTGGTGATATCGGTATATGCCAGATCTTCCGTATCATCTTCTTCGATAGCGATGAGTACTATGCCTTCTTCTACTTCTTGAGCGTCAACAACTGTTGCGCCGGAAACAGAATAGGTATATTTATTGACGCTTGCGCTTTCCAATTCTTCTGTGTAGAAGATTACGATACCGTCAACACGGCCGTTATGGTCATCGTCAACAGCAAATGCTACCTGAGCGTCTTTGACCGGTTTAGAATCGCCATAGAAGTAGGTGTCTTTCAGGATTTCAGGTGCTACGCCGTCTGCGATTTCAATGCCGGTAGTTTCTGCTGTTGCAACGCCTGTTGTGCTTGTGAATGCGCCTTCTGCGAAGTTGATTTCAGCTAAAGGAGCTACTGTGTCGCCATCTTCATTCAACAATTCTTTTGCTTCGCCTGCGAATTTCAATACGACTTTGGTCTTGTCGCCATCGTTTTTGATGGTTACTGTGCTGACCGGTAAGTCATCAATGAAGATCTTGGATTTATCGAAGCTCTTCAATTCGCTGTCGAATTTTACTTCTACTTCGCTTGCGCTGATCTTGGTTGCTTCGCCAGCTTTCGGTGCTGCGATTTCTTCGACTGGGCACATAGCTGCTAAACCGGATTTATTGCCGTCTTTTGCTTCCAATTTGGAGTAGAGGATCATAGAAGGAGCACCATCTTTATCGCTCAGAACTACTTTTACAACTTTGTCGTTGAACATGCTGAATGTAGCGCCGTCTAAATCCATTTTTCCATCAGCATAGAATTCATAGTTTGCTTTGTTCGTCACAGAGGTAGAATTCATTTCTTTGTCGAAGGTCAGATACATTGTGTATTTGCCTTTGCTGGACGGAAGAACGATTTCAGCTTTTTTCATTACAGGTGCTTCTTCATTCTTTACTTCAACGGTTTCTGTATAAGAAGCCATTTTGTTTTGAGCGATAGAAGCGTCTTTTACGTTTTTAACTGTAAATTTGTAGGTTCCCGGTTCCAAAGCGGAGCTCAAGGATACTTTTACTTTTGCTGCATTTTCCGGATCTACTACAGCGGAATTAATGTTTACTTTTACTTCTTCGCCTTTGTCGGTCAGGATTTCATAGTTGTCTGTATCTTCTGCACTTGCTTTGTCTACATCTTCACTGAAGGTTACTGTGAAGAATTGTTGATCTTCTACTTTTACTTTTGTTACTTTTGGAGCTTCTCTGTCAGCTGTTACATTGCCTTGTAATGTAATGTTTTCTGCCAACGGATTTCCCCATCTGTCTTCTGCGTCGCCTTTTTCTACACCGATGGTTACAGTGCCTTCTACTAAAGCTCTGCCTACTACTTCGCCGTCTACTACTGCAGCGAAGATAACTTTTACTTCGTCATAGTATTCGTTCGGATCAAGTGGTTTGCCGTCTGCTTCGATTGCGCCTGCTTGCCATGCTGTATAAGTATGATAGAACTGATCCTTTGTCAAACCTTTTACAGGCTGGCTGAATTTAATGGTTGCAGATGTCTGAGAAACAGATACCAATTCAGCTGTTACTGGATTCTTTTCAGCTTTGTATTCTACTTCTTTGTTTGCTGCTGCCATTGCGTGACCATTGAAATCTACGAAACCTTTGATCTTTGCTGTGTAAACTTTTTCTTCCAGGTTAGCACCGAAAGATACGGTAGCTTTTGTGCTGCCTTCTGTAAATTCGATAACGCCTGTGTATCCTTCCAAATCAACAGTTGCTTTGCTGGCATCTTTGATCGGTTCGGAGAAAGTGATTTCCAATGTGTCAGGACCAACGAATTTTACTTCTGTTACTTCCGGTAATGTTACGTCGGTTGCTACGAATGTAGCTTCGTTAGCTTTTAATTCCAATTCTTCAGCGGATTTTACATCGGATACGATGATGGTGTATTCTTCATTGTCTTCCAATGCGCCGTCTACTGTCAATACAACGGTTTTACCGTCTTCTTTTACTTCTGCTTTTGTGAATTCAAGATTTGTGTCTGTTAATTCATAGTTCTTTGCTTCTTCTGCAGATTCTTTTTCTACTTCAGCATTGAAGGTTACTTCAACTTGTTTCAAGCTTGGAGCTGCTGCGCTTACAACGTTGAATTCTGTTACAGGTTCTTCACCTGTTAAGATCTGTCTCATTGTTTTGCCGTTAGCTGTCGGGATATCCAATGCGTTGTAGATCAATTGAGCCATAGGTCCTCTTGGGATCGCTACGGTCGGATCAGCCGGTACTAAGTCTTTGTTGATGCCTAATTCAGCACCTTTTGCTACAGCGCCTTTATACCATTCTGCACCTGTGCCTTCTTCAAAATCTGCGCCGATTGCACGAAGGATCATAGTGATTGCTTCTGCATAGCTTAAGGTTTTGGTCGGGCCAAATGTTGTTTCTGTTAAACCTTTGATGATACCTTTTTCCACTGCTACATTGATGAATCCTGTAGCCCAGTCATGATTTGGAGAAATCACGTCTGTGAATTTTGTTGCGCCTTTTTTAGCGTCAGCTGCTTCTGCTTCGCCTAATGCTGCAACGATGATTTTTGCGAACTGCATTCTCTGTAATTCTTCAGCAGGTTTGTATGTGCCATCTTCGAATCCGTTGATTACACCATAATCTACTAAAGTACTTACAGCTTCTTGATATTCGGTTCCGTCAACATCCGGGAAGGATGCAGCCATAGCGTTTAAGCCTAAACCGAAAACCATGACTAATACAAGAACGCTTGCCAGTAGTTTTTTCATTGATGAAAAACCTCCTTATAAATTTAGTTAAATTAAATTAATTTAATTTATTTAAAACCTTGCGGTTCTAAACCTAATTTAATTTGTTGGTGTCACTGCAACAAAGTATAGCAAAAAAGTATTTGAATCACAATAGGATAAGCCGAAACGTAACATAACTGTAATATTTTGTAATATTTCGCCCGGGCTTAAAAACCGCGCCGTTTCCAGTGTTTCGGGCCTGTCTGTCCTTTCTTTGAAGCTCTTCTTGGGCACGCCTTTTTTACGCCCCTTTTTCTAAATTCCTTTGCTTTTTTTCTTCTTTTTTGCCCTTTTTACAATAACTTCCTTGTCCGGCAGAAATTTCTGCTGGTTTCCTGATTGTATCACGAAAGGGGTAAAAAATCAAATTTTTTTATATTTATTT